>JAYUBX010000152.1:0-7764 GCA_043740665.1 Candidatus Neomicrothrix sp. | reverse complement strand
GCGGAGGCCGGCGGTGCCTGGTGCTCGCCGCTCGTAGTCGTCGGCCGGGTTGCCGGTGACTTCGTCCTCAGGCCGCTCGTAGGCGCGCCAGGTCTCGTGGCGGTACCAGTCGAACGCCACCGCGGCATCGGCCTGGGCGAGCTCCATGTGGCAGCCCACGCCGGTGCTGCGGGCCGCAACGACGCCGGCGAGAAGGCCGAGGGCGCCATAGGTCGGTCCGGTGTTGATCCCGATCGACACGTGCTCGGGTAGATAGCAGAAGCCGTCATCGTCAGTGACCGGTGAGACGATGCCCGCCCACGTGTCGAAGGCGACACCGTGCGAGGGGAGGGTTCGGTAGGGGCCAGTGCTGCCGTACCCCGAGAACTCCATGAACACGATCTTCGAGTTGATCGCCTTCAACCTCTCGTAGCCGATGCCGAGCTTCTCGAGCTGCCCGGGCCGCATGGCCTGGACGACCGCATCTGCGTCGGCCACCAGTTCCAGGAACAACGCCCGGCCCACCTCACTCTTGAGGTCGACCACGATGGACCTCTTGCCACGATTGATGTGGAGGTGCATGAGTGACACCCCTTCGACGATGGGCCAGGTCATCTGACGGATGTAGTCGCCAGCCGGCGACTCCACCTTGATGACCTCGGCACCCAGGTCGGCGAGCGCGGTGGTCATGGCGGCGCCCCCCAGCAGTGACACCTCGATGATGCGTAGGCCCGCAAGGGGGCCCCCAGCCGAGTTTGGCCCGGCGTTTGGCCCCGGATCAGCCGGGACGAGATCTCCTCGTGAGGCGGTCGCGCTCATGAGCCGATCAACTCCCAGCGGAGGCCACCGATGTAGCGGTGGGAGACCGATCCGGTGTCGTCCATGGCGAGCAACTGCAGCCAGCCGTTGTCGCACAAGTCGCGGATCGATGTCTGCGCATCGAGGACGCCGTTCATCGCATCGATGGGGGCTTCGATGATCACGGCCAGCCGCAGTGGTTCGTGCTGGAGCCGTTCGCCGTCGTGCACCGATTGCCAGGGCAGTCCGGTGCGCAGGTCACCGGCGTTGCCCTCGAGCACGCCGATACGTCCGACGACGTTGTGAAGCGTCTTGTTGCCGGAGCCGAACAGCCGGTTGTCCACGGTCGACGCGTAGTACTGGAGGCTGATCCAGCTGGCGACGACCATCGGGGCGGTCATGATCAGCTCCAGCACCCCGAAGCCATCGTCCTGACGCCAGTCATAGGAGTGGAGAAACGAACGCCCACCAAGGTCGAGGCCACGGGTGCGACTCCTCGGCGCGGCGATGAAGGCCTGACACCCAGCGAGACCCCACTCGGGGCGAACCTGCGCCCAGTCTTTGCTGCGGCCGATGATGGCGGCATCCATCAGCTCGGTGTCGGCGATGGCGAACCGCTGGGCCCGCTCGGCGCGGGCGTGGCGGCCCGCCTCGGCCAGGTGCTCGTCCATCTCGGTGAGCAGGTGTGTGTGTCGGGTTGGCACCACGTTTCGATCGAACATCGTGATCTCGTCGGTGGTGGTGTTGTGCAGGCCCGCTACGAACCAGGTGTCGTCGGGGACGCAGATGCCGCGTGCCGCCAGAGCCTGCCGAACCTCGCTGTCGTTGAGGATGGTGGCAGCGACCCGCGCGTTGGCTTCGCCGGTGTGCCCGCCGCAGGCCCCGCAGTCGAGCCCAGTGGCATAGGGGTTGTTGACGGTGGCGGCGCCGTGGCCAACGATCATCACCAGGGGCGCGAAGTTGTCGGTGAGCGACATGCCCCGAAGGGCGCCTTCAGCCAGGTCGACTCGGTTCGCCAAGGCGATGCCGCTGGTGGCCGTCATCGATTCAGTCGAGCCGAGGCTCGGCCCGGTTTGACCCACCACCCACGCCGGGAGCGCTTCGTCCTCGGGACGCGTCACCGGGCGGGTCACGCCGTGACCGTCGGTGAACAGCTTCGGAAGATAGATCAAGCCGACCGGCCCGACGAAACTGAAGCACGAGATCGCCCCCATCTTGAACGACTTCCAGGCTCGGCGGACGTGGTGGGTCAGGCGCCGAGCGGCGATCGCCTCACCTTGGCGGGCCGGGTCAGCGACGGTTTCGGCGACGGTGTACCGGGGGGTGAGTAGCACGGGGCACTGCGCTTCGCCACGGTCGTGGGCGAGGGGGACGTACTCGATCGGGAACCCGAAGAACCCGGCAAACCCGATCGTGTCGACGCCATCCGCGGCGGCTTCCAAGTGGCGGCGGATCACCTCGGAGCGGACATCGATACAGAAGACGGCCTGTACCCGGATCGGTCGATCCGACGCTGACTGGGCGATCGGGTGGGACGCGAGCTGCTCGGCGAGCTGGCGCTGAGCGGACCGGTCGAAGGCGTCCTGGAGCAACAGTCGGTGCCCCAATGCAGCGAGAACCGGTGGCCGGTTGCCGAGCGAGCCGAGCTGCGTGGCGGCTTCGGCCCACGCGGCGGGCACGCCGTCGCGTGATCCGGCGCGCAGGACGCCGAGCTCCCACCCGAGCAGGACTGCGACGAATTGCACCAGCGTGTCATCGTCGTCGCCGAGCAGCCGGTGGTCCCACACGACCCGCGCCGCGTGGGCCGCCCAGCCCCCCACCCGCAGCAACAGTGCGTGCAGGTAGAGTTCGAGCGCGTCGGCGGGGATCCCGAGCTCGTGGACGGCCTGTTCGGCGGCGGCCAACGGGTCGTCGGGCAGCGACCGCACCGTGGACCGGAACCCGCGAAGTCCCATGACCTCGGGTGTGCGGTCGATGCTCGCCTCCTCCTTCCATGCTGCGAACAGCGGCCGGTTCGGGTCAGCTGACTTCCACAGGGCTTGGCCGGCGTCGAAGTAGGCCGCGGCCCACCCCGAAACCCGATCCGTCGACAAGCGGACCCAATCGTTGCCGGTGACCGCGGCGGCGACGTCGACGACGGTGGGTACCAGGGCCGTGGTCGTCTCGTCCGTTGCGTCACGGATCGTTTGCAGCCAGACAGCGATATCGGCGTTCGGTCCTTCCTCGGAAGCGTCCAGCGCGGCGGCCAGGTCGACCTCGCCGATGCGGCCCTGCTCGATCGCGTCAAGGTAGAACGTGGTGGGCATGGTGCTGCGTGCCCCCGCGGTGCTTGCCAGCAATCGCGCGGCCTCGTCGAAACGGAGATCGGCCAGCCCGAGGTACGGGTTGACCGCCACGAAGCTTTCCAAGGGCCACAGGGGGGCGATCCGCGCGCACGCGGCGCGCAGGGCTTGCTCGATGTCCGCCCCGCCTAGCGGGGTCGGCCCGGCGGGGGTGCTGGTCAGGGCCACGGTCTCGTCTCCAGGTTCGTCTTCGAGCGTCGAATTGATCGGGGTCGTCGTCATCGGGCCTGCTCTGGTTGCAGCCCTGGGCGTCTCAGGGCTCCGACGGCCCGGTCGAAGAGGGCGTTGGCGTAGAGGCCGTTGCGGAGGTGAATCGCGACGGCGCGCCGACGAGCGCTCTTGGGCCGCGTCGGCTCGAGGATCTGCAGCCCCACGACGACCGCGAAGGCGGCCAGGACCATGGCGATCAGCACGAGTTGGATGCCGTCGCGGCCAGTGCTCCCGGGCACTGTGTCGGCGATGAGGTGATGCGCTCCCGCCTCCAGTGCGAAGAACGAAAGGGTCACGGCGAGGGCCAACCCCGTGGCCCGTGCGGTGCCGATGATCGGGCCCGCCGAGTCCATAGCGGGGGCGACGAGCTGGGTCGTGCCGATTACGAGGATGCCGCCGATTGCCAGCACGATTGGGTTGCCGCCGAAGTCGACCCCCCACAACAACGCCAGGGGCAGGTACAGCGCCAGGGCGATGAGCGCGCTGCTCGCGATGCGCAGTGGGCTACCGAGGCGGAGTGGCAGGACCACCTTGGCGGCACGCCCTTCGTCGATCACGCTTCCTGAGGAGAGGAAAGCGTGGGCCTTGTAGAACGAATGGGCGACGAGATGAAGCAACGCGGCAGGGTAGAAGCCCATGCCACACACCATGAGCATGAAGCCCATGTGTGCTGCACTCGAGTAACCGAGCGCGACCTTCACCGCCGGCTGGGTGAGTAGCACGACCGACGCGAAGACCGCGGTGAAGCCACCGACGACGATCAGCAGCGTGGTGGCCGGACGAGCCCCCTCGATCACGTACGCCATACGGATCGCCAGAAACGGGCCGGCGTTCAGGATGCCCGCATGCAGCAGCGCCGAGACCGGCGTCGGTGTCTCCATCACCTCGACCAGCCAGCCGTGAGTGGGGAACTGCGCGGACTTCAACATGGCGGCGACCACGATGCACATTGCCGCCCCCGCGATGGCACCGAAGGCCCAGCCCGTTTGGGTCGCCGCCGGCGCCCTGGCAAAGATCTGCTCGAGGTTCCCGGTCCCGAAGCGGTGATACAACAGCGCGGCGCCGGTGATAAGGAACGCGTCGCCGATACGGGCCGCGATGTACTTCTTCCGAGCGGCGGTCAAGGCTCGGGGGCGGTCGCTATAGAAGACCAGCAACCGGTGCAACGCAAAGCTGGTAGCCACCCAGGCCACCACCAGCAAGGCGAGGTTGCCGGACAACACGAGCACCTCGACTGCCGCGAAGGTGGCCGCCAGCCGGCCGAGGAACACGCCTTGGCGCTCGTCGCCGTCGAGGTAGGTGGCGCTGAACCGCAAGATGACCACGGCGAGCAGGGAGATCATCGTGAGCATGGTCATGCTGAGCGGATCCAGCCGCACGGACAGTCCCAGTCCCCTCCAACCGAGTGTGGGGCTCTCGATGAGACCATGCCAAGCCGTCAATCCACTGGCCGCCACGGCGACGACCACACCGAACCACGTTGCGCCAGCCCCCAATCGCTCGACGGGTCGCGGCCTCGGTCCTGATACCACGGCGCCAGCGATGGCCACCACGCCGAACGCCAACGGAGCGGTGAGCACCAGGAGAGCAAGGGGGGATGTCATCCGTTCGCCTTTCGACGGAGGCCACCAGCGGGCCGTAGGAATCTCGGATTGGCCGGCAGAGCGGGGCTCAGCGTCGGGGTGTCTCTCGTGGGCGCCGTGAGGTTCGTGGGCATTTCCGGACTATATAAGATTCACAAGACAGGAATCAAGCTTCTTATGTTGTGCGGTGGCGAACTTCGCTTCAGCCCGCGACAAGAGCGACTGGTGGTCAGACCCCACATCGCCGTTCCCGCCAAGCCAACCAGATCACTGGTGGGGCCAGCGGTGCGCTGGCCCAGCCGACTCCCGCGGTCAGGTCACCAACAGGTCGGAGATCTCGTCGCGCAGGTCGGGGAAGCGGGCATCGCGCATGATGGTGGGGCCTCGGCTGGTGCCGAACGGGACCTGGATCTGCTCGGCGATGCGGCCGGGTCGGGCGGCCAGGACGTAGATCTGCTGTGAGAGGTAGATGGCCTCTTCGACGTCGTGGGTCACCATCAGCACCGTCGTGCCGGTGCGTTGCCAGACCGTAAGCAGGAAGTCCTGCATCGCTCGCTTGGTCTGGGCGTCGAGGGCACCGAACGGCTCGTCCACCAGCAGGATGTCGGGTTCGGGCGCCAATGCCCGGGCGATGGCGACTCGCTGCCGCATCCCGCCGGAGAGGTCGCGGGCAGGGTGTCGGCGAAGTCGCTGAGGCTCATGATGGCGAGCAGCTCCTCGACCCGGGCCCAGCGCTTCTCCTTCGGCCATCGGGCGAGGTTCAGGCCGAACTCGATGTTGCGGGCGACCGAGAGCCACGGGTAGAGCGAGTACGCCTGGAAGACCATGCCCCGGTCGGCGCCGGGGCCGATGACGAACTCGTCGCCGATGCGCACCTCGCCGTGGGTTGGGTGTTCGAGCCCGCCGATGATCGACAGCAGCGTCGACTTTCCGCACCCGGAGGCGCCGATGAGGCACACCAGCTCGCCTGGATCGACGTGCAGGTCGATCCCGTCGAGAGCGGCGATCGCCCCCTTGCCGCTGCCGCTGCCGCTGTCGCTGCCGCTGCCGCTGCGGCCGCGTCCCGGGAACACCTTGCTCACGGCCGACACGGTCAGCCGACCCTCGACCCGGACGGTCGCTACTTCAGTCATGCCCGGGCCCACGGCGCGACCCGGCGGCGCACCCACCGCAGAGTGAGGTCACTGACCAGGCCGATCACGCTGAACACGATGAGCAGGGCGAACATGGTGTCGACGGCCCGGAATCGCTGGGCCCGGATGATCTCGAACGCCAGGCCCCGTTGGGCCGCCAGCAACTCGGCCACCACCAGCATGAGCCACGCCGCCGCCAGGTTGATGCGGGCGACATCGATGATACCGGGCCACGAGTGGGGGAGAATCACCTTGCGCAACACGGCCCGGCGTGACCTGCCGACCGGCATCACCTGGTTCAAGGGCGTGCGGCTCGACCCCGACGGTTCGCTGCACTTCGACGGGGTGTCGACCGGACCCACCGCCGTCGAATTGCGGGCTGATATGGATGTGGTCGTCACCGTCGCCAACGTGCCCCACCCGCTCGACCCCCGACCCGACTACACGGTCGGGCCAGTGCGGCTCACCGCTTGGCGGGGCGAGCGGCCGCGGCCCGATCCGTTCCGCGACACCAGCCCGGAGCGATCTCGGGCGTTCGACAACACCGAGGATGCCCTCCGATGATCGTCCATGACGAGGTGCTCGAGGCCCGGGCCGCGTGGTCCCGGGTGGTCGAGGCCGGCAAGACGCTGCGCATCGTCGATCTCGGCGGCAACAAGGCTGTCGACTGTCTCTTCTACAACGCCCACGATCCCGTCGAGCGCTATTCGGCCGCCGACACGATCGTCGCCCAGGGCACCATCTTCACTGGCGCTGATCTCCAACTGTCCTCAGATCAATAGCCCTTGCAACGGGTTCGACCCGACACCCGTTCGGCTCGTGGTCTGGGAGGGCACCGCTCCATGACGTCTGTCGGCGAGCGGCCCGGTGCCGTTGAGCGGGGTCGCGCGGGGTCGATCGAGGTGCTCGCCGGCGGACCGTTCACGACGGTTCAGGACCTGCCCGGGCGCATCGGGTACTGGCATGTCGGCGTGCCTCCCAACGGGCCCATGGACGACCTCTCCCACTGCTTGGCCAACCGCGTGGTGGGAAACTCCGGCTCCGCCGCCGCCCTGGAGCTCACCGGCAGTGGACCGACGCTCCGGTTCGACGAGTTGACCGTGATTGCTCTGGGTGGTGCAGCGATGAGCCTGCGGTCAATGGGGTGTCGCGGCCGTTGTGGGTGCCCCACGTCGTCGCCGCCGGCTCTGAGGTGGCGATCGGGCCCGTCGTCGGCCCCGGGCTGCGGGCCACACTCGCCGTGCGTGGTGGTATCGACGTCCCGCCCTACCTGGGCAGCCGGTCGACGTTCACCCTCGGGGTATATGGCGGTCTCGACGGTCGGGTGCTGGCCGCCGGTGACCGGTTGTGCGTCGGTGACGAGGTCGAGGCCGCGCCGGGTGAGCTGCCACCCGGGTTGGCCCCGGTGCTGGGCCACCACTGGAAGCTCGGCGTGATGGTGGGTCCACACGCCGCGCCGGACTTCTTGACCGCCGACGGCCTGCAGGCTCTGCTGCGTACCGAGGTGGGAGGTGCACTTCAACTCGGCTCGCACTGGCGTCCGGCTCATCGGGCCACGGCCGCGGTGGGCGCGCCGGGGCGGAGGCGAGGCCGGTCTGCACCCGTCCAACATCCACGACACCGGCTACGCCTTGGGCTCGGTCGACCTCACCGGCGACATGCCGGTCATCCTCGGGCCCGACGGGCCCAGTCTCGGCGGCTTCGTCTGCCCCGCCGTGG
>JAYUBX010000151.1:0-2868 GCA_043740665.1 Candidatus Neomicrothrix sp. | reverse complement strand
GTCGATGGCCACCAACCGTCGGCCCGCCAGCCAGCACCCCGGCGTCGACTCAGTGGCGAGCGGTTGCGCGACCCGGTCGAACAACGCCTTGACCGGTTCAGCACCGAGACGCTCGCCTCCAACCAGCACGAGCCATACCCCAAACTCCACCGATGTAGGCCTAACTGAACGGCATTGGGATTAGAAGCGGGCCTTGGCGGTGAGCTCGCGGACGAGGGGCTCGAAGTGCTCGAGGGGCAGGGTGTCGTAGTCGGGGTCGAAGGCGACCTGGTCCCACTCGTCGGCGAACCGGGCGGTGAGGTCATAGAACGACTGGCCCTCGTACTGATCACGGGCATCGGGGTCGGCGCCGAAGTGGGCGTAGTAGTGGCGGCCCTGGAAGTCCTGATGGGTCTTGATCATCTGGTAGACGTCGTCGGTCACGTAGGGGCGGAGGATCTCGGCGGCGATGGCCGGATGGTTCGGCACGCTGACCGCCTTGCCGATGTCGTGGCACAGCGATGCGAACACGACCTCGGACTCGGCGCCGGCCCGCTCGGCGCGGGTCGCGGTCTGCAGCGAGTGGGTGAGCTGATCGGTCACGAAGCCGTCGGTGATCTCGCCCAGCGACTCGAGCATCCCGAGGATGCGGTCGGCGACCCGGGTCTGGTTGGCGGCAGTCTCGCGACCGATGACCATCCACTGCTCGAGGGTCGATTCGTCCATGCGGGTGAAGGTGTCAGCCATGGCTGCCAGTGTGCCAGCCTTCGGTCGGGATGTCTCGCTCTGGTCAGCGCTCGGCGGCGACGATGGTGCCCGCCACCGCGGCCAGGCGGCGTTCGAGAAACCGCCGCTCGGGTGAGGTGCCCACCAGGGCCAGGGCTCGGCGGTAGGCCGAGGCGGCCTCGTCGGGGCGGTCGAGGCGCCGCAGCAGGTCGGCGCGGGCCGAGTGCAGCAGGTGGTAGTCGTCGAGGCCGCCCGCGTCGGCCAGCACATCCATTTCGGCCAGTCCGGCGGCCGGGCCGTCGACCATGGCTCGGGCCACGGCCGCGTTGAGGTCGACAATGGGGGAGTCGACCGACGCCCGCAGAGAGCCGTAGATCTCGAGGATCTGGGGCCAGTCTGTGTCGGCCGCCGTCGGAGCTGACGCGTGGACCCGACCGATCTCGGCTTGGGCCCGGTAGGGCCCGAGCGCGGCCTGGGGATCACACTCGTCGAGGCGGGCCACGGCCACGTCGATCAGGGTTCGGTCCCATTGCGACCGGTCCTGGTGGTCGAGTAGCACCAGATCGCCGGTGGCGTCGACCCGGGCGGCGCGCCGGGCGTGGGTGAGCTCCATGAGGGCGATGAGCCCGACGACCTCGGGATGACCGGGCAGCACCCGTCCGAGCAACCGACCCAGCCGGATGGCCTCGTCGCACAGGTCGACGCGGATGAGCTCGTCACCGGCGCTGGCCGAGTAGCCCTCGTTGAAGATCAGGTAGACGACCGCGAGTACGGATCCGATGCGGTCGTCGAGGTCGGTGCCGGTTGGAACCGTGAAGGCGATGCCGGCTACGCGGATCTTGCGCTTGGCCCGCACCAGCCGCTGGGCCATGGTGGCCTCGGACACCAGGAAGGCCCGGGCGATCTCGGCCGTGGCCAGGCCGCCGACCGACCGCAAGGTGAGGGCGATCCTGACCTCGCGAGCGAGCGCAGGGTGACAGCACGTCATGATCAGCGCCAGTTCTTCGTCGGCCGTGGCCGAGACATCGCCGACCGAGCGCGACTCGAGTTGACTCACGACGTGCTCACGGTCGCCCCGTCGGGCATCGGCCCGCACCCGATCGATGGCCCGACGGCGGGCGACGGTCGTCAACCACGCCCCTGGCCGGTCGGGCACTCCGGCGACGGGCCACTGCTGCAGGGCATCGGCAATGGCCTCCTGCGCCGCGTCCTCGGCCGCATCGAGGTCACCGAGGTCACGGGCGAGAGTGGCCACGATCAGCGGCCACTCCCGCCGCGCCACCTCGGCGATGAGCTCGGCGGCGGGCTCAGCCCGACCGGTCTCGGTCAGCTGGGGCGCTCCATGCTCATGTCCATGATGGGGCGAACCTCGATCGATCCATAGCCGGCGTTGGGCATCCGGGCCGCCCACGCCAAGGCCTGGTCGAGCCCGTCGACCTCGATCAAGTAGTAGCCGCCGAGCACCTCTTTGGTCTCGGCGAACGGCCCATCGGTCGTGAGGGTGTCACCGCCGCGCAGCCGCACGGTGGTGGCGGTATCGATGCCTTGCAGTGGATCGCCCGAGAGCATCTGACCGCTGGCGTCCATCTCTTGGGTCAAGCTCATCCACTGCCCCATCTCGGTGTCGAACTCGAGGGTGCCGTACTGCGGACCGGCGGTGGGGTCGCTGTAGATCAAGATCATGTACTTCATCGTTGGTTCCTCCTGATGGCCCGGCCCGGGTGGCCGGCTTCGAACCTACGTCGTTGCTGCGGGGCGAGTCTCGACGACGAGTCGGAAGTTTCTGCGGGCGTCAGCCGGTGGCGGTCAGCCCAAAGTGGCCAGCACGTCGCTGGCGTGCATGAGCCGGTCGTTGACCGGCGGGCGGGACGCCACCGCCGCGCCCAGGCTGAACGTCGCACTGGTGTCGAGGGCGGCGAGCAGGTCGCGCAGGTTGCGGGGCGGGGGGAAGTACTCGTCCTCGTCGGTGAAGGCGACCTCGACGACACCTTGGCGAGGACCAAGCCGGGTGATGACCGCTTCGACCAGTTCCTCGGGTGCCGACGCGCCAGCCGTGACGCCGACGGTGCCGTGCAGATCGTGGGGGAGCTCCTCAACGCCGTTGACACGGAAGACGCGGGGGCACCCGGCGTCGCGGGCGAGTGCTTCGAGCGCCCGTGTGTT
>JAYUBX010000150.1:0-2088 GCA_043740665.1 Candidatus Neomicrothrix sp. | reverse complement strand
CCCGCACTGGGAGCGGCCGAAACAATCCGCACGGCCGAGCCGATGCATTGGACGGTCACCGTTCCACCGGCCACGTACTTCGAGTCCTTGGACGCCTGGCTCGACGACACGATGGTCGGCGCCGACGGCGACACCGCGTTCGTGGTCGGTGAGCCACCGGGTGACGACTTCGAGCTCGTCCCGGACAACGGGCTGGTGGTCGTGGGCGACGATCCGGACTGGCTGTCGGTGGCCCCCGAAACGGGCGACCCCGATTCGGACGACGAGCTCGTCTCCCCTGAACCGGCGGCCGGACCATCGACCGAGGGCAGGACCGACGTCGAGTCGGCCGAGCCCGGATCGGCTGGGGCGCCAGCGGCGGCACCGCGGTCAGCGGTGTCGCGGGCCTGAAGCATCGTCGTCTGGCTCGTCACCCGAGCACCGGCCAGACCGATGGCGGCAATGGCCACGGCCACGGCCACGGCCGAACCGGTGAGCCACAGCACCACGAGAGCGATGCGGCGGCGGGTGAGGGAGTTCATGAAGCGATTGTCATCGCGACCCGCCCTCCCCTGCCCTAAATCGACGATAAGTCTGACCGAAGACTCCCCGGAAGCTCAGCAGGGCGGCACCGGGAGTCCTACGGTCTGGTCGTGCCCGACATCGTGGTCATCGAAGACGATCCGCGGATCCGAGAGTCGGTGGGCCGAGCCCTCGTGGATCTGGGCCACACCGTGCGGTCGGCCGGTGACGGCCTCGGTGGCCTGCGCCTGGTGGTCGATCAGCCCCCCGATGTCGTGATCCTCGATCTCGGTCTGCCCGATGTCGAAGGTCGCGAGATCCTGAAGATGCTCCGGGCCGTGACACAGGTGCCGGTCATCGTGGCCACGGCCCGAGACGACGAAGCCGAGATCGTGACCACGTTGGATGCCGGCGCCGACGACTATCTGATCAAGCCCTACTCGGCCGCTCAGCTCGATGCGCGGCTGCGGGCCGTGCTGCGGCGCGGTGCCCCGATGGACGATCCCGCACCGGTGATCGAGGTCGGCGGCCTTCGGGTCGACACCGATCGCCACGAGGTCTCGCTCGATGGTCGACCGCTCGAGCTGTCGCGCAAGGAGTTCGAGCTGCTCACCTATCTGGCCTCCAACGCTGGCCACGTCGTCACCAAGCGTCAGCTGTTGGCTGACATCTGGGGCCAGCCCTACGGCGGGGCCGACAAGACGGTCGACGTGCACTTGTCATGGCTGCGTCGCAAGCTGGGAGAAACCGCGGCCGAGCCCCGGATGCTGCGCACGATCAGGGGCGTCGGGATCAAGCTGGTGGACCCGGCCGCGTGAGCATGCGGCGGCGGCTCGTCCTGGCCGCGGCCGCGCTCACCACCACGATCGTGATGGCCTTCGCCATCCCGCTCGGGCTGCTGATTCGTACCGTGGCCCACGACCGCGCCGTGGTCGCCGCCGACCGATCGGCTCGCACGCTGCTGCCGGTACTGGCCACGGTGTCCGACACGACGACCCTCGATCAGGTCGTGGCAGGGGTGAGCGATCCAACGACGGGCGTGGTGTCGGTGACGCAGGCTGACGGTCGGATCATCGGCGAGTCGACCCCCGGCCCGGGTGCCCTCGAGGCCGCCCGCCGCGGGGAGGCCTTCACCACCCAAGTGGCCGGAGGCGAGCAGGTCATCGTTCCGGTCGTGGTGCCGGGCGGCTCGGTGTCGGTCGTGGCCGTCACGGTTCCGACCGCTACCCTCACCCAAGGGGTCCAGCCAGCATGGCTGCTGCTCGCTGCCCTCAGCATCGGACTGGTCGCCGTCGCCGTGGCCGTCGCCGATCGGCTGGCCCACACGATCGTGCTGCCGGTCCGCGAGTTGGCCTCGACCGCCGAGCTACTGAGCCGAGGCGACTTGTCGGCACGGGTCGAGCCGGCCGGACCGCCCGAGATCGTCGAGGTTGGCGAGACCCTCAATCGGTTGGCTGACCGCATCACCGAGCTGTTGCAGGCCGAGCGCGAACTGGTCGCCGATCTCTCCCACCGACTACGGACCCCGGTCACGTCGTTGCGCCTGAACAGCGATTCGCTGACCGATGTCGACGAGCGCGAACGGCT
>JAYUBX010000149.1:0-1543 GCA_043740665.1 Candidatus Neomicrothrix sp. | reverse complement strand
ACGTCGTACGAATGACCCTGAACGGGCCACGACCGCCTCAGTGATACTGCGTCGCGGCGATGATGCCGGCGAGGATCAAACCCAGGCCACCGAGGACGTACCAGTTGCTGACCGCACCCGGCAGCAACTGCACGTAGTTCAGGATGATGACCACGATGCCCAGCCCCCACGGCACGAACATGGTCGCCGGCCACCAGGCGGGACTGACCTTCTTGTAGGCCGGGATCGGAGGCGTGTACCGGTTCGACGGAGCCGGCGCACCCGAGCCCTTGGACGGCTTGACCGGACCACCCTTGGGCGTGACCCGACCCGAGCCCTCGGAGCGGCGCTTCTGGGGACGAGTTGGTTCGGTGGCCACGGCCGACAATCTAGTCGCCAAAGCCATAGGGGGTAGTTCTGAGCGTGCCGATAGGGTGCGCTGCCCATGAGCCCACGAGTGCTGGTCATCGACAACTACGACTCGTTCGTCTACAACCTCGTCCAGTACCTGGGCGAGCTGGGTGCCGACCCGTTGGTGCACCGCAGCGATGCGCTCACGCTCGACCAGATCATCGACCTCGATCCCGACGCCGTGCTGGTGAGTCCGGGCCCGGGTCGGCCCGAGGACGCCGGGCTGAGCAACGACGTGATCCGTCATTTCGCCGGTGTGCGCCCCGTGCTCGGCGTCTGCCTCGGGCACCAGTGCATCGGGCAGGTCTTCGGCGGCCAGGTCGTGCGGGCTCCCGAGATCATGCACGGCAAGACCTCGCTGATCCGCCACCACGGCACCGGCGTGTTCACCGGTCGACCCAACCCGCTCGAGGCGACCCGCTATCACTCACTGGTCGTCGACCGCGACTCGGTGCCCGACGTGCTCGAGATCACCGCCGAGACCGACGACGGCATCGTGATGGGCCTACGTCACCGCGAGTTCGACGTCGAGGGCGTGCAGTTTCATCCCGAGTCGATTCTCACCGTGGGCGGCCATGACCTGATCGCCACCTTCCTGGCCCGCGCCGCCAACTGAGCGCGCCGCCCCGTGCCGGGGGCACGGCGACCGTCAGTGAGCAATCGTGGTCGTGCTGCCCGGCGCGTGACTGGTCGTCGTGGTGGCCGCCGAGGTGGTCGTGGTGGTGGCTGCCGGGCCGCTCGACACGATGATGCGAACGGTCGTACCCGGTGCGACCGAGACGCCCGCGTCGGGGTTGGTGCCGATCACCTTGCCGGCCGGCACCGAGTCGGACGACTGCTGCGACTCGGTGACCTTGAACCCAGCGGCGATGATGGTGGCCGACGCGGTGCCGGCACTCTGACCGGTCACGTCGGGCACGCCGACGGTGGCGGGCCCGCTCGACACCACGATGGTGACCTTCGATCCCTTGTCGGCCTTGGTCTGAGCGGCTGGGTTCTGTGAGATGACCTGATCGATCACAATCTTGGGATCGTTCTGGGGCACGACATCGGCGACGAAGCCACTGTTCTCGAGCAGCGAGGTGGCAGCGGCCTTGTTGAGGCCCACGACCGACGGCACGTCACCCTGACCCAGCCCGGCGCTCACCTTGAG
>JAYUBX010000148.1:0-3332 GCA_043740665.1 Candidatus Neomicrothrix sp. | reverse complement strand
CTGGGACTCGACGCGCTGGTCGAGATCCACGACGAGGCTGAGCTCGATCGGGCCATGGCGGTCGGCGCCGATCTGATCGGCGTGAACCAGCGTGATCTGGTCACCTTCGAGGTCGACACTGCCCGGGCGGTGCGGATGGCTCCGCTCATGCCGAAGGGCGTGGTGCGGGTCGCCGAGTCGGGCATCCGCAGCCCCGCCGAGGCCCACCACCTGCGCGACGCGGGCTATCACGCGGTGCTGGTGGGCGAGTCGTTGGTCACCGCCGGCGACGCTGCGCAGTCGGTTGCCGCACTGCGCGCCTGGTGACCCCCGGCGAAAGCCACTGATTGCGAGGGTCGCGCCACTACCCTCGCAGCGTGTTCGTCAAGATCTGCGGCATCACCAACGAGGAGGACGCCCTGCTCGCCGTGGCCATGGGCGCCGACGCCGTCGGGTTCATCTTCGCTCCGGGTTCGCCCCGCCTGATCGCCGTGGCCCAGGCCCGTGATGTGGCTCGACGCTTGCCGCCCGAGGTCATGACGATCGGTGTCTTCCGCGACGAAGCTCCGCAGCGAGTGGTCGAGATGATCAATGCCGCCGGTCTGCATGGGGTGCAGCTGCACGGCCATGAGACCCCGGCCGAAGGCAAGTGGGTGCGCCAGCGCGTGCAGTTCCTGATCCAGGCGTTCGTCGCGGGGGACCGGATGCTCGAACGGCTCGACGAGTACACCGCGGCCGACGCCATCCTGATCGACTCGGCCTCGCCCGGGTCGGGTCAGCTCTTCGACTGGGTGCTGGCCGAGGGGCTTCCCCTCGATCGACGGGTGATCCTGGCCGGCGGACTCACCCCCGAAAACGTGGCCGAGGCCGTGCACCGCATTCACCCATGGGGTGTCGACGTGTCGACCGGAGTCGAGCGCAGCCCCGGCCGCAAGGACGCCTCCAAGGTCATGCGGTTCATCAACCAGGCCAAGCAGGCGGCCGAGCTCGACGGCGAGGAACAGATCGATCTGGGCGCGCCGATGGCGGCGCCATCGAGGGCCCGGCGCGATGGGTCTGACGGTGCTGGTCCCGACGGCCTGGTCGACGACCCGCTCATCTACGACTGGGAAGAAGACCCGTCACCGGCCTGAACGATTGCCGATTCCGAGTTCTCGACCGACCTGACCCCCGCCTAGGGTTCGTTGGGTTCGAGTAAGTCCGTTCGAGTTCGTCGGTCGCCGCGCGACCGCCGCGAGGAGTGCATGGTGTCGTCGTCCGGCGATCCGTCGTTCATGGCCGAACCGTCGTCGGACGGTCGCTTCGGCGAGTTCGGGGGGCGGTTCGTGCCCGAGACCCTGATGCCGGCCTGCCTCGAGCTCGAGCAGGCGTTCCGCGAGGCTTGGGCCGATCCCGCCTTCCGTCGCGAGCTGGACGACCTGCTGCGCGACTACGCCGGGCGACCGTCACCGCTCACCGAGTGTCACCGGCTGGGCGAGACGCTCGGCTTGCGGCTGCTGCTCAAGCGCGAGGACCTCAACCACACCGGCTCGCACAAGATCAACAACGTGCTGGGCCAGGCCCTGATGGCGCGGCGCATGGGCAAGACCCGGTTGGTGGCCGAAACCGGGGCGGGACAGCACGGCGTGGCCACCGCGACGGCGGCGGCCCTGTTCGGGATGCAGTGCACCGTCTACATGGGTTCGGTCGACATCGATCGTCAGGCCCTCAACGTCTTCCGGATGAAGCTGCTGGGCGCCGAGGTCGTGCCGGCCCTGTCGGGCAGTCGCACGCTGAAGGACGCCGTCAACGAGGCCATGCGGGACTGGGTGGCCACGGTCGAGACGACGCACTACTGCCTCGGCTCGGTGATGGGCCCGCATCCGTATCCATGGATGGTGCGTGAGTTCCATCGGGTGATCGGCCTCGAAGCGCGGGCGCAGTGTGCGGACCTGCTTGACGGCGGCGTCCCCGATGTCGTCACTGCCTGCGTTGGTGGGGGCTCGAACGCCATGGGCATCTTCTCGGGCTTTGCCGACACGACCGCCGAGTTGGTCGGGGTCGAGCCGGCGGGAGGAGCCGCTGTCACTCGGGGCGTCCCCGGCGTGGTGCACGGCATGCGCTCGTATCTCATGCAGGACGAATACGGCCAGGTGCTCGAGGCACATTCGATCTCGGCCGGGCTCGACTATCCCGGCGTGGGGCCCGAGCACTCGTTCCTCGCGTCGATCGGGCGAGCCCGCTACGAAACGGTCACCGACGCCGAAGTGATCGACGCGTTCCAACTGATGTCGCGCACCGAAGGCATCATCCCGGCCCTCGAACCGGCCCATGCCATGGCGTGGGTATCGCGCGCTCGCGACGAACTGGCCGGCCGCACGGTGCTGCTCAACTTGTCGGGCCGGGGCGACAAGGACGTCGCCCAGATGATGGACATCCTCGGATGACCGGCAACGTGGTGCGATCGGTCGACGTCCCCGGTCTCGACGACCTCGACCTGACGGTGCCGTCGGCTCCTGACGAGCCGGGCGCGCTCGAGGTCATCCTCCGGCAGCGCCGGGCCGCTGGTCACAAGCTTCTCGTCCCGTACGTCACCGGTGGACTCGGCACCGACTGGCCCGAGGTGGTTCGGGCGGTGGCTGATGCCGGCGCCGATGCCATCGAGATCGGCATCCCGTTCAGCGATCCGGTGATGGACGGTCCCGTCATCCAGGCCGCCAGCGAGCAGGCTCTGGCCGCCGGAGCGACGCCGGGCGGCATCCTCGACGAGTTGGCATCGGTCGACGCCGGGGTGCCTCTGGCCGTCATGACCTATTACAACGTCGCCTTTCGCATGGGCCTCGAGCGGTTCGCCCGCACGCTGGCCGCCAGCGGGGTCGCCGCGGCCATCCTGCCGGATCTTCCCCTCGAAGAGGTCGGCCCCTGGGCGGTGCGAGCCGATGCGGCGGGGGTCGAGACGGTGCTGCTGGCGGCGCCGACGGCGCCCGACGACCGCCTGCCTCGGGTGTGTGCCCGGGCCCGGGGATTCGTCTACGCGGTCGGCCTGCTCGGGGTCACCGGCGAGCGCGACGCGTTGGCGGCCAGTTCGCTGGTCATCGCCCGACGACTCAAGGCCGTCACCGACAAGCCGGTCCTGGTCGGTGTGGGCATCTCGTCGGCGGCGCAGGCCGTCGAGGTCTGCGCCGAGGCCGACGGCGTCGTCATCGGCTCGGCCTTGATGCGTCGTGTGCTCGACGGTGCCGGCCCGCTCGGCGCGGCCGAGTTCATCGGCTCGGTCCGCCGAGCTCTCGACGCCGGCTGACGATGGGCGACGAGATCCTCGAACGGGTTCGGGCGATCGGCCCGGATCTGCCCGAGGTCATCGAGCGGCTCAG
>JAYUBX010000147.1:0-7464 GCA_043740665.1 Candidatus Neomicrothrix sp. | reverse complement strand
GGTACCGGCGAGGTGACCGACTACGACAGCGCCCGCCAGACCGACGAGGCGCTCTACGCCGCGTTCTTCCACGAGATGCTCGATCGTGGCGTGGCGTTGGCCCCCGGCGCCTATGAGGTGCTGTTCATCGGCCTGGCCCACACCAACGACGTGCTCGACCAGGTGATCGAGACCGCCGCCGTCGCCGCCCAGGCCGTTTCAAGCGGTTTCGGCGCTGATTTGTCTCGCTGAGCGAAACAATCGCGGGGTCAAAATGGCAGGTACCTAGGCGGCGGAGGGCTCGGGGATGATCCTGGCCATCTGGGCGACGGTGCGATAGACGGCTTCGGCCGGACCCAACTCGTCGTCGCGCAACAGGTTGGCCATGATGCGCAGCACCCAGTCCATCAGCGTGCGGGAGTGCATGCCGACGCGGGTGAGCTCCTTCATCAAGGCGGGTTGTCCGATGACCTGGGCGAACAGGCGAGCCACCTTGAAGTAGAGGCCGTACTCGTCCTGCAGCATCTGGGGGTAGCGCTGCAGAGCCATGCCGTCGCCGGTGCGCAGACTCTCGTCGAGCAGGGCGGCGCCCATGCGGCCGGTCTCGTAGGCGTAGTCGATGCCCTCACCGTTGAACGGGTTGATCGAGCCGGCCGCGTCACCGACGACGATCCAGGTGGGGCCGACCTTGGGCTCGACCGAGCCCCCCATGGGCAAGCGGCCGCCGGTGGGTACCGAGGTGGCCGCCTCGGCTGAGATGCCCCAGTACTCGGGGGCGGTGGCCACGAACTCCTCGAGGATGTGGGTGGTGTTGACCGACTTGAAGTCACGGAAGGTCGAGAGCAGCCCGATGCCGACGTTGATCTCGCCGTCGCCCAGCGGGAAGATCCAGCCGTAGCCGGGCAATGAGTTTCCGTTGCGATCGCGGATGTCGAGGGCGCTCTCGATCCAGGGCGTGTCGCTGATCGGGCTGTTGAAGTAGCCCCGGATGGCCATGCCCTGCGGGAAACCACGATTGCGGTTGGTGCCGAGGGCCCGGCCGAACCGCGAGTTGGCGCCGTCGGCGATCACGACGTAGCGGGCGTGGATCTCTTCGGTGAGCCCACTTTCCTTGTGCTTGACGACGGCCCCGGTCACGAGACCGTCGCGCAGGATCGGCCGCACCGCCTCGGCCCCTTGGATGAGCGTCGCCCCCGCCTTCACCGCGTGCTCGGCGACCATCGTGTCCAGATCGCACCGCCGGACCACGTAGCCGTAGTTCGGAAAGACGGGATGGTCGGGCCACTTGAGCTCGAGGGTCATGCCGTGGGCCACCGTGCGCAGCCCGTCGTACGGATGGAACTGGGTCAGCCGATCGCCGAGGCCCATCTCATCGAGTTGGTGCACGGCGCGTGGCGTGAGGCCGTCGCCGCAGGTCTTGACGCGAGGGAAGACCTTCTTCTCGACCACGACCACGTCGTGTCCGGCCTTGGCCAGCCAGTACGAGGTGGCCGCGCCGGCCGGACCCCCACCGATAACCAACACATCATGGCGGTGTTCGCCATCCACTGACTTGGCGTCGATTCCGGGGGAGGTCACAGCCGAAAGCCTACGGGTGACCGTTCGACTCGGACGAGTCGGGCCGCCGGGGACCAGACGGGTCCTGCCGGTCGGTCAGCTTCCGGCGGCCTGCTCGGTGCCGCCTGCCGCTGGGGTGGCCAGAGTCGGGTCGTTGAGCTTGCCATCGGCGTTGAACAACGCCTTGCCGTCGGGGCCGACCAACGTGCCGGTCGCGTCGAGCATGGGCTTGCCGTTGGGCCACAACAGGGAGCCGTCGGGGGCGATCTGTTTGGCTGGGACCTTCTCGCCGCCGAAGGTCTCGCGTTCGTGGCGCACGACCTCGAGGAGTTGGGTCTGGGTCAGCGAGCCCTTGAACATCGGCATGGCACCGATGCCGTTGTAGCTGTAGGTCGTGTGTTGACCACCAGAGCGGTTCGGGTCGCCGTAGGGCGTGCCCTTGCTGCCGACGGGGTTGGCGGTGAGCGCCGTCCCGAGCCAGACGAACTGAAGCTGCCCGGCGATGTTCGGGAAGGTAGCGACGACGCCGCCATCAGCGGCGGCATAAAGGGGGCGCCCGGCGCCGCCGGACCCATCGGCCTGGTGGCAGCTCTGGCACTGGGCGTAGACCGCGGTGCCGGCATCAAGCTGGCTGAGCACGGTGCTTCGGGGCTTCGACAGGGTGTTGACGTAGACGATGGCCCACAGCGGCAGTACCGCAAGCACCGGCATGACCCAGAGCGGGATCTTCTTGCGGTTCAGCGACGCCTGCACGTAGGCCGGACGCGGCGTGGCCGGTTCGATGGTGACCTCGGCCGGCGAGACGGCGGCGGGACGAGCCGCTGCGGTCGGCGTGGCGGCCTGCACCTGGCTGCTGCTGCTGCTGCTGCTGCTGGTGGCGGCGGCTGCTTCGCCACCACCGGTCTCGCCGCTGTCGCCACCGCCGAGACCAAGGGCTGCACGGCGGTCTCGAGAGCGCTGCAGCAGATGCTCGGGAACTTCGGTCACAGACAGCCTCCGGGGCGATGATTCGATGCGGCCGGGCCCCGCCGGGAGGCGGTGGCACCGCGCCGGGTGCGTGCGCGTCACCCTAGGCCAAGGTGAGCGCTCGAGGCCAAGCAGGAACCGACGAACAGCGATCGGATCGCGAGGCCGCCAGTGCGCCGCTCGGGTGGCGCCACAACGGTCGGCGTGACGCTTGTCCCCGATGTGCCTCCGGCGCGAGGAGCGTGCTAAACCACAGACCTGAACCGCCTGACCGTGACCTGTCCATCAGGTCCCGGGTCCCCCCGGCGGTAGGCTGTTTCTGTTCCTAACGGAGGTCCCCACCCAGGTGGTTGCGTTCGTCGCATCATGGCTTGTCGTCGTCGCTCTGGTGGCGCTCATTGTTCCTATGGCCAAGCGTCGCCCCGTCGGCACGCCGTTGTCGTGGGGGGAGTCGATGGCTGCCTCCGTGTATGTCTTCTTCCTGATGTTCTGGTGCTACGGGATGGTTCCCCATCTGTGGCTCACCTGGGCCGGCAATGAGCTCGGATGGCGACCCGACAACCTCATCGTGGGTCCGGGCGGCATCCTCAAGGCTCAGAAGTCCGGGGGCTGGAATCCGGTCGTCCTCAACTACCAGATCATCCGCGACGTCATCGCGGTGTTGCTCTACGCCATCTTCCTCGGCGGCAACATGTGGTTGTGGGCTTGGTGGCAGAACCGAGCCAAGCGTGCGGCCACGGTGCCGGCGGTCGTCACATCCGACTACGGCCGACCTCTCGTGAAGAAGAGCTGACCCATGGCCCGTACCGACGCCAACCCACCGATGCCGCAGTTCCTGGACGACTACGTCCTGCAGGAGGTCGACGCCGAATGGCTCTCGAAGGCGGTCAAGCCCAAGCAGTTCATCTCCATCGATCAGTCCGAATGCATCACCTGTGAGGGCTGCGTCGACATCTGCCCGTGGAAGTGCATCCACCTGGTCACCACCGGTGCGGTCGACGAGGCCGTTGGCACCGAACGACCGGGTGAAGACCCCGGTGACCACTCCATGTTCCTCATCGACGACGACGTGTGCACACGGTGTGCCCTGTGCGTCGATCGGTGCCCGACCGGCGTGATCATCCTCGGCAAGGTCGGCGCCGCGCCGGCCGACGGCGACCCCCACCAGCGAACGCCGACCCACGGCTACGGCTACGGGATGCGACTCGGATGACGGCTCAGCGCAAAGGATCTCACCGTGGCTAAGACCATGCCCCCCAAGGGCAAGAGCAAGATGGCCGAGTTCAACGAGTCCGTGCAGGGCTCGCAGGCCTGGAACTCGATCTTCCGTCCCGGTTCGGTGTTCCGCAAGGGCTACAGCGACAGCCCGCGCAACCGTTCCTACGTCATCATGAACAGCGTGCTCTACCACCTTCACCCGGTGAAGGTGAAGCGCCACGCGGTCAAGGTGTCCTACACCTTGTGCCTCGGTGGCCTGAGCTTCTTCCTCTTCATCCTGCTCACCATCACCGGCATCTTCCTGATGTTCTTCTACCGGCCCACGGCGGCGTCGGCCTGGAACGACATCTACACCCTGCAGACCTCGGTCACCTTTGGTCTGCTGGTTCGCAACATGCATCGATGGGCGGCCCACCTGATGGTGCTGTCGGTGTTCTTGCACATGGCCCGGGTCTTCTACCACGGGGCCTACAAGCCGCCCCGAGAGTTCAACTGGGTCATCGGCGTGATTCTGCTCACGCTCACCCTTCTGCTCTCGTTCACCGGCTATCTGCTGCCGTGGGACCAACTGGCCCTGTGGGCCGTCACCGTCGGTACCAACATGATGGGCTACACCCCGGTCTTCGGCGATCAAGTTCGCTTCGTGCTGCTCGGCGGCAAGGAGATCGGCACCGACACCCTGTTGCGGTGGTACGTGCTGCATGTTCTTTTCGTTCCATTCGTCACCGTCATCTTCCTTGCCATCCACTTCTGGCGGGTGCGCAAAGACGGCGGCATCTCCGGTCCGCTCTAGGTCGAGATAGCGAGACGCCATGACTGAGATCCCCGAACATCTGCGCAAACGGGCTGAAGCCGCCCGCGAAAAAGCCGAGGCCGCCAGGGCCGCCGGTGATGGTGGTGCCGCGGGCGCGTCCGCCGCTGCGCCAACCGCCGACGCGGCTCCGGCATCCGAAGCCGACAGCAAGATTCCGGCTCACCTGCTCGAGCGCTCGAAAGCGGCCAAGGCCAAGAAGGCGGCCAGCGCCGAGGCTGACGGTGGCGGTGGGGTCGGCACCCTGACGCAGGCCGGCGGCGGCGCGGTGGCCACGGCAGCCCCGCCTCCGGCCGCAACCGGGCCGGCCGGTCACACCCAGCGGTTGCTGACCGTCGTGAAGTCGGGTTCGATCCAGGACATCAAGTCGACCCCGGTCGACAAGGTGCACGTGTGGCCCCACCTGCTGGCGGTCGAGTTCGTCGCTTCGCTGGCCATGCTCACGTTCGTGCTGATCTTCTCGGTGTTCGTGAACGCCCCCCTGCTCGAGTTGGCCAATGTCAACGAAACCCCGAACCCGTCCAAGGCGCCGTGGTACTTCCTCGGCCTGCAGGAATTGCTCACCATGTTCCACCCGATGGTCGCCGGGGTCACCATCCCCGGCATGGGCATCTTCCTGCTCATCCTCGCCCCCTACCTCGACAAGAACCCCTCGAACAAGCCCGAAGATCGCAAGTTCGCCATCTCGATCTTCACGGTGTTCCTCATGTTCTGGGCCGTGCTCGTCATCATCGGCTCTTTCTTCCGGGGCCCCGGCTTCAACTTCGTCACGCCCTGGACATCGGGCCTGTTCTTCGAACTGTGATCAAGAACCGAGACCACTCATGACCCTCCTCATCGTTCTCATCGTCGTCTTTCTCGTGCTGGCCGTGTTGGTGCTGTTCGCATCGATGCGCCGCAACGAAACCGAAACCGCCATCGGCCAGCTCTCGCGTGAGACTCGCAAGCGCGACCGAGGCGAAGCAGTCGTCACCGTTGACGACGACACGGCCGTATCGGTCACCGGGCGCGACATCGAGAAGGCGGCCGCCATCGAGCGACGCCCCCCCGAACTGGTCAAGATCGGTGCCGGCGACCTGTCGGCCTACGTGCCGCCCGACCCCGATTCAATCGGTGTCACCCGGCGCCAGTTCTTCAACCGCAGCATCATCTTGTTCATGGGCCTGAGCCTGTCGGGCTTCGCCGCCGCCGTGCTGGCCATGCTCTGGCCGGTTCCCAAGGGCGGGTTCGGGTCGAAGCTGCGAGTCGGCAAGGTGGCCGATATCGAAGCGCAGATCACGGCCGCCAAAGGGTTCTTGTACAACGCCGAGGGCCGCATGTGGATGACCAACTACCCAAGCTCGGCGCTCGACAAGGCCAAGAAGGCCTATAGCCAACCGGTGCTCAACTCGATGGAAGCCGGCATCGTGGTCGTCTACCAGAAGTGCCCGCACCTCGGTTGCCGGGTTCCGTCGTGCGCCACCTCGCAGTGGTTCGAGTGCCCATGCCACGGTTCGCAATACAACCGAGCGGGCGAGAAGAAGGGTGGTCCGGCTCCTCGGGGCATGGATCGCTTCGTCACCGAGGTGTCCGACGGTGTGCTCAACGTCGATACCGGCACCGTGATCCAGGGTCCGCCCATCGGTACCAATACGACCGGGCAAGAAGCTGAAGGCCCGCACTGCGTCGGAGGAGGCCACTGATGTCGGTTCTCGCCAACCAAGCCGTCTTGGCGACGGCCGCATCGGCCATCGGTGGCGTCATCGCCGTCGTGTTGATCGCCGGCTTCGCCATCGCCGTCGTCGCCAACATGCGTCGCGGCAAGGCCGAGGTCGGCGCCGAGCTCGAGCTCGCCGCCAACCGCAAGCCCTACCTGAGCGACGAAGAGCTCGAGGGCAAGAAGCTCGACCGCACCCTCGGCTTCGGTCTCGTCATTCTCGTCGTCATTGCCATCACCCTGCCGGCCTACTGGCTGGCCGAACCGGGACGTCAATCGGGTGCGGTGCAGAAGTTCCAGGACGAGTTCGTTTCGCGCGGCCTCAACATCTACAACGTCAAGGCCCAGTGCGCTGGCTGCCACGGCCCGGCGGGGGTCGGCGGCGTCAAGAACTTCACCCTGCTCAACGCCAACGGCGACTTCGTCGCCCAGGTCGACTGGAAAGCCCCGGCGCTCAACACGGTGCTCTTCCGGTTCTCGAAGGACGAGGTCAAGTACATCCTGAACTACGGCCGCGGCGGTTCGCCGATGCCGGCGTGGGGTGCTCCCGGTGGTGGTCCCTTGACCGATCAGCAGCTCGATGACGTCGTGGCCTACCTGTACAGCATCCAGCTGTCGTCCAACGACTCGCAAACGGCATTGCAGAACGAGATCGACCTGGTCTGCAAGCCTGACGCCGCCAACAACTGCACGCTCTACAACACCACCGACGCGGCCAAGTGGAAGACCTTGGGCGAAGCGTTGTTCAACATGGGCCAGTTCGACAGCTTCGCCGCCGGCGCCTATTCGTGCGCCCGGTGCCACACCCAGGGTTGGTCCTACGGCCAGCCCGGCGTGGCCGGCGGCGGTGGTGGCCTGGGCTACAACCTCACCGGTGGCAGCGAGCTGCGGCAGTTCGAGACGGCGGCGAAGCAGCAGGAGTTCATCAGCATCGGCTCTGAGTTGGGCAAGCCCTACGGCAAGGGCGGCATCGGTGATGGTCAGATGCCGGGCTTCGGGCTCAACCCCAGCGCCATCGATCCCAAGACGGCGCAGGCCACCGGCATGAACCCGTCCCAGACCATGTACACCCAGGACCAAATCGCCGCCGTCGTGGCCTACGAGCGGAGCCTCTGAGCCCCATGCATCATCTCCAGACGATCGCCGGCATCGGGTTCAACCCGGGCATTCGAGGCATCCTCGTCGTGCTCACCGGGTTCTCGGTGCTGTGCGGCTCGGTCTACCTGCTGCTGGCCAC
>JAYUBX010000146.1:0-7827 GCA_043740665.1 Candidatus Neomicrothrix sp. | reverse complement strand
CGGCACCGGCCCCGGCGCCTGGGCTGTCGTCGCCCAGGGCTGGCGGGGCGAGCTTCCCGACCGAGTCGAGCGCATCGACGCGCCCACGCCGTACGTGTGGATCATCGGTCGCACCCAGACCAACGGACCGGCGGACTACGCCGCCGTTCACGTGGTGCAGGACGGTTTCGAGGTCTGCCCACTCTCGCAATGGGGTCAGACCCCGACACCCCCGACGGTCGTGGTCGACCCGGCCATCGATATGCGGACCCCGCCGCTGAAGCAGATCAGGGCAATGACCGGAGGGGACTTCTTCGCCCTCGGCGCCGAGTTGATGAAGCTCCATCCGCCGCATCTGACCGACTGGTCGACGGTGCGACGGATGCGCGCCCTCGGCGTGGTGCCGGGTAAATCATTCGATCCCACCTCGGTTCCGGGCGCGGTCGCTACCGCGATCGGCGCGGCCCCCGGCTCAGCCCAGGCGGCCCTTCGGAAGGTGCAAGCGACGATGGCCGTCGTGACCAACGGCTGGCAGATGAACACCAACACGATGGGCGTGTACGGCGATTTTTACGACAAGCGAGCGATCATCACCATGGTTGGTCTCGGAGCCAACCCCGCCGAGGACGCCATCTACCCGCTTCTGATGCATGACGCCGACGGCCACGATGTCGACGGCAGCCACAACTATGTCCTGCACTTCGACCGCGACCGGCTGCCGCCCGTCGACGCCTTCTGGTCGGTGACGATGTACGACGCCGGGGGCTTCCCGGTCAGCAACGAGCTCGACCGATACGCCATCGGCGACCGGGACCCGCTCACCTACAACGCCGACGGCTCGCTCGATCTGTACCTGCAACCCTCAAACCTCGCGCCGAGCGGGTCACGAACTGGCTGCCGATGCCGACTGGTCCGGTCGGCATCACCATGCGGCTCTACGTTCCCCGACCGGGCGCGCTCGACGGCACGTGGGCGCCGCCACCGCTCACCCCCGTTGCCTGACGTACAGGACCTGACGGTCGAGCCGTCGAGCGATGGCTGTATACGATATGCAACGCGGTGGGTCCGAACGGCGGCCGCCTGACGAGGGGGAAATGCCCGGGTGGAGATCAACGGAAGCGTGGCGCTGGTGACCGGCGGCGCATCAGGCCTGGGCGAGGCGACCGCTCGTCATCTTCATGCCGGCGGCGCGACCGTGGTGGTGTTCGACCGGGACGAGCCGCGGGGCGAGGCGTTGGCCACCGAGCTCGGCGATCGCTTCGCCTTCGTGGGCGGTGATGCCATGTCCGAATCGGACGCGGCTGCGGCCGGCGCGGCGGCGAGCGAGTTCGGGCCACTTCGCATCCTCGTGGCCTGCGCCGGTGGCGTGACCCACAGCGAGCGCACCTTGCGCCGCGACGGCAGGCCCCACGACCTGGCCTTCTTCCAGCAGACCGTCGACCTGAACCTGGTCGGTACCTTCAACAGCGTCCGCCTGGCCGCCGCAGCCATGGCAGCCACCGAGCCACCCGAGGGTGACCCCGACGGCGAGCGGGGCGTGATCGTCACGACCGCATCGGTCGCCGGCTACGAGGGCCAGATCGGCCAGGTCGCGTATGCCGCGGCCAAGGCCGGCATCATCGGTATGACCATCGTCTTGGCTCGTGACTTGGCCGCCAGTGCCGTTCGGGTCAACTGCGTGGCGCCCGGCATCATCGGCACCCGTGCGTGGGATGGGGCTCCGGCCGGGGTCCGAGAAGGGCTCGAGGCCAAGGTGCCGTTCCCCCACCGGCTCGGCCACCCGGAGGAGTTCGCCGCGCTGGCCGAGCACCTGATCACCAACCGCTACCTGAACGGTCACGTCGCTCGTCTCGACGGGGCCATCCGCTTCGACCCCAAATGAGGATCTCCCCATGACCGATGCCGTCATCGTCGCCAGTGCCCGCACGCCCATCGGCCGAGCCAACAAGGGCTCACTCGTCGACGTCGACGCGTTCGAGCTGGCGAGGGTCGCGGTCGGTGCCGCCATCGAACGCTCAGGCGTCGACCATCGCGACATCGACGACATCGTGCTGGCCGAGTCGTTGCAGGGCGGAGGCGTGATCGGCCGCTACACCGCCGTCATCCTCGGCCTGGCCAACGTGCCGGGCATGGCCAACAACCGTCATTGCGCCGCCGGTCTCAGCGCGGTGCAGATCGCCGCGTCGAGCATCCTCGCCGGCATGGACCGTGTGGTCGTGGCCGGCGGCACCGAGAGCATCAGCTCGATGCCCCAGGGCTTGAAGTCGTCGCCGGCCTCGGGTCGTGACTACCAGCCGTGGATGTCGGCCAGCCACCCCGAGACGCCCGAGGCTCCAGCCTTCGACATGTCGCTCACTGTCGGCGAGAACACGTCCCGCCTGGCTGGCCTCACCCGCACCGACCTCGACGAGTGGGCGGCCTATTCGCAGGCCAACGCCTGTGCTTCGATCGAGAGCGGTGCCTTCGAGGCCGAGATCGTGCCGGTCGAGGTCCCCGATGGCCAGGGCGGCACCCGCCTGTTCACCACTGACGAGCACCCTCGCGCCGGCACCACGGTCGAGTCGCTGTCGGCGCTGAAGCCCCTGCACCCCGAGTTGACCGACGCCACCATCACGGCCGGCAACTCGGCCGGCCTCAACGATGCCGCCGCCGCCATCGTGCTGACCAGTAGCGACTATGCCTCGGCCCACGGCCTGGCCCCTCTGGCCCGCATTCGGGCCTGGGCCTCGGTCGGCGTCGATCCGGTACGCACTGGCCTGGCCCCGATCGAAGCCATCCCCAAGGCGCTCGCTCGAGCCGGTCTCACCCTCGACGACATCGACGTGTTCGAGATCAATGAGGCGTTCTGCTCGGTCCCCATCGCCGCCAGCCGAGCCCTCAACATCGACCCCAGCATCATGAACGTGAACGGCAGCGGCTGCAGCCTGGGCCACCCGATCGCGGCCACCGGGGCGCGCATGGTGATCACCATGCTGGGCGAGCTGGCTCGCCGCGACGCCACGTTCGGGATGGTTGCCTTGTGTGCCGGTGGAGGCATGGGCTCGGCCCTCATCGTCGAGCGGATCTGACGCTCCGTCAGGTTTCTCTACACTGCCCGCAAGCTCACCAGGGGGAATGCCCATGACCGATGAACTGGTGCGTCTCGATATCGACGGTGGCATCGCCACGATCACCACCGACAATCCCGAGAAGCGCAACGCCTACAGCGATGCCATGGATCAGGTGCTCTTCCAGATCCTGGCCGAGGTGAAGGGCCGGGCCGACGTGCGGGCCGTGATCTGGCGGGGTGAGGGGCACTCGTTCTCGTCGGGACGCGACGTGTCGGCCATCGGTGTGCAACAGGGTGAGCTCACCCACCACCAGCTCATGACGCGGGGCCATCGAGGCATCCTGCAGATCTTCGACCTGGACGTGCCGATCCTGGTGGCCATGCAGGGCTGGTCGATCGGCGGCAGCTTCCAGCGGGCGTTGCTGTGCGACATCCGGGTGGCGGCCGACGATGCCCGTTTCATGCTGCCCGAGCTCGGCCATGGAGTCATCCCTGACACCGGCGGTGTCGCCCGGCTGTTTCAGATCTGCGGTCCCGGCGTGGTGAGCGATCTGGTGCTCACCGGTCGGCCCATGGACGCGGCCGAGGCGTTGGCGCACGGCATCGTCTCACGGGTCGTCGCTCGCGATGAGCTCGATTCCACCGTTCGCGACATGGCCGAGCGGATCGCCGCCGCACCAGCCATGACCGTGAAGTTGGCGCGCCGAGTGATCAGTCACCTGGCCGAGGCCGACGTTCGATCGTCGATGGCCGACGAGCTGATGATGCAGACGCTGATCAACGGCTCGCGCGACTACGCCGAGTTCCGATCGGCCCGGGCCGACCAACGCGACCCGACCTACACCGGGACCTGACATGACCGACCCGATGACCAACAGCGACGAATCGTCGGCCACGCTGCCGGGGCTGCCCGAGCCGCCACCGCTCGGGCAGTCGGCCCTGCCGCCTGGCACCTACGCCGGCCGCACCGTGCTGGTCACCGGCGGGGGCACCGGGCTCGGCCGGGCCATCGCCGTCGAGTTCGCCCGACTCGGAGCCGACATCGTCGTCGCCAGCCGCAAGCCCGAGCACCTCGACACGGCCAGGGCCGCCATCGAAGAGGTGGGGGCCAACGTGGCCGTCGTCGTCTGCGACATCCGCGAGCCCGTTCAGATCGCCGCCGCGTTCGACGCGGCCGAGGCCGCCTTCGGGCTTCCCGACGTATTGGTCAACAACGCGGCGGCCAACTTTCCGGCGCCGGCCGAGGACCTGTCGCCCAACGCGTGGCGCACGGTCGTCGACATCACCCTCAACGGCACCTTCTACTGCTCGCGCGAGTTCGCCCGGCGCCATCTGGTCGCGGCCACGCCCGGCTCGATCATCAACGTGGGTGCGTCGTACGCCTGGACGGGAGGGCCCGGTTTCGCTCACTCGGCCGCGGCCAAAGCGGGTGTCAAGAACATGGTCGAGACGCTGGCGGTCGAGTGGGCGCCCTACGGCATCCAGGTCAACGGGCTGGTGCCGGGGCTGTTTCCCCATGACGACATGACCGCCGACATCCAGGGCAACCTGGGCCGAACGTCGGACAAGGACAGCTGCCAGCCCGCCCTGCGGGTCGGTCGCCTTCGCGAACTGGGCTGGGCCGCCACCTTCCTGGCATCCCCGTACGCCCGCTTCGTGAACGGTCACACCCTGGTGGTCGACGGGGCCAACTGGCAGCGCCGTACCCTCACCAATCCCCCGGTGGTCACCGTCCGCGACCAGATGGGCCGTGGACCGTTCGAGCCCGGCGATCGTTGACCAGCACCGACCGGCCGCGAGCGCCTCACCTCGACGACGACCTCACGCCCCATGTGACCAGTGAGCTGGTCGACGAGACGGACTGGACCAACGCGCGGGTCTCGGGCGATGTCGCCGGCCAGCGGGCGGCCGGCGTGGAGATCTCCGGCTGTCACGTCAGCGGCATGCGGCTCACGGGGGCACGACTCGAGCGACTTCGGGTCGTCGACACCGTGTTCGAGATGTGTGAGCTGTCGGGCGCCATCTTCCACGAGGCCGTGTTCACCCGAGTCGAGTTCCGCCACTGCCGACTGTCGGGTTTCGTGGCATCGAGCGCTCGGCTCGATGACGTGCGTTTCGTCGAGAGCCGCCTCGACGAGGCCAACCTGCGCCTGGCAACCGGCCAGCGGGTCGAGTTCGACCACGGCGACCTGACTCGGATCGACCTGTACGGCTCGACCCTCAAGTTGGCCCGATGGGTCGACTGCGACCTCACCTCGGCTGAGCTGTCGAGCGCCACCCTCACCGGCGCTCGCCTGACTCGTTGTCGGCTCGACGACCTGAAGGGCGTGCTCGCCCTGCGTGGGGTGGTGATCGACACCGACAGCCAGGTTCCAGTGGCCCTCGCCCTGCTCGCCGCGCTCGACATCACGATCGACCATGACGAACCCTGACCCATCCTTGACCCCACCTCATCCCGAAGGATCCCGACCGTGACCGTCCATCACCTCCGAGCATCCGTGACGGCCACCGCTGTCGCCGCCGCGTTGCTGCTCGGTGCCTGCTCGAGCTCCGGATCCAACGGGTCGAGTGCTCCGGCCGCCACCGCGCCCGCCACCACGATCGCCCCGGCGGACGTGCCGGCCTCGGCCTCACCCGGATGCACCGCCACGCCGACGGTGCCGGCCGGCGAGCAGAAGGTCGACATCACCTCGGGCAGTGATGCCCGCTATTACCTGCAACATGTGCCGCCCGCCCACAACGGCACGACCCCCGTGCCGCTCGTGCTCGACCTGCACGGCTACAGCGAGGGCGCGACCATCCACGAGCAGCAATCGGCGCTGGGCCCGTTCGGCGACGCGAAGGGGTTCGTGACCATCGCCCCTCAGGGCCAAGGTGCGGTCGCCCGGTGGGATACGACGCTCGGCGGATCCGACCTGGCCTTTCTCGGGCAGGTGCTCGACCAGGCCGAGGCGACCTTGTGCGTCGACCAGAACCGCGTCTTCGTGACCGGCCTGTCGAACGGCGCGTTCATGACCTCGGCGGTCGCGTGCCAGCTCGCCGACCGAGTGGCGGCGGCCGCTCCGGTGGCCGGCATCCGTGACATCGACGGCTGTCACCCGTCCCGACCGGTTCCTGTCATCGCGTTCCACGGCACCGGCGACCAGTTCGTTCCGTACGACGGTGGTCTCGGCGAGGCTGCCGCCACGCTGCCGGCCCCTGACGGATCCGGCAAGATCCTCGGTGAGATCGGTGCCGTCGATCCTTCGCGGAAGGGACCGACCGTCCCCGAGATCACGGCGGCGTGGGCTGGTCGCAACGGCTGCCAGACCACGCCGATCGAGTCGACCGTCACCGCCGATGTCACCCTGATCACCTTCGATTGCCCGGCTGGTGCCGAGGTCGAGCTCTACCGGGTGACCGACGGTGGGCACAGCTGGCCGGGCAGCGAGTTCTCGAAGAAGATCGTGTCGATCATTGGCAAGACCACCGACACCATCTCGGCCGACGAGCTCATGTGGGCGTTCTTCCAGGCCCACCCCATGCAGCCAACCAGCTAGGCACCGTCGAAGGGGCAGTGACGACACCCGTTGCCACAGCACTGACCCTGAGCCAACAGGGTGGTGGCCGTGAACACGACGTAGCCGGTGAGCAGATCGAGATAGCTGGGATCGCCCCGTTCGACGGCGACGTCGTGGGCCCGACGGATCGAGTCGGCGGGTTCTCCTTCGACGGCCACCCCATGAACGCTAGCGCTGTGTCCAGTGACCTCGATCAGCCAGCCCCTCAGATCTGCGCGCAACCCTCACAGGTTGCTCACACCTGGCCCGTCGTGCGGGGCATGGTCGTTGCCGTGATCCTGGGCGTGACCGCCTGCTCGCGCCCGATGGAGGCAACCGCAGCTATCACCTGTATGTGCCCACCTCGTTGCCCGCCGGCCAGCCGGTTCCGCTGCTGGTCGCCATGCACGGCGGGTTCGGGTCGGGCACGCAGTACGCCGAGAACAGCAACTTCGCTGGCCTGGCCAAAGCCAACCAGTTCATCGTGGTGTTCCCCGATGGGGTCGGCATCGGGCCCGACGGCGGCATCACCCGCACGTGGAGCGGTGGCAACTGCTGCGGCCCAGCCGAGAAGCAACAGGTCGACGACGTCACCTTCATCTCCCAGCTGATCGACGCCATCGAGCAGTCGCAGTCGATCGATTCGACGAGAAAGTTCGCCGCGGCCATTCGAACGGCGGGATCCACACGCTGGCCTCGGCCGACGGATGCCCGACGACGCCGACCAACACGGCTGATTCCGGCAACGCCGACCTCAGCATCCAGACCTGGCAGCCCTGCCGTGACCAGCCCGCCATACAGTTCGTCACCGTCGTCGGGGCGACCCACGCGTGGATGGGCTCGCCCGCCCCGCCGACCCGTCTGTTGGGCGAGGTCTACCTGAAGTACGACTCGAGTGCCGCCATCTGGGCCTTTCTCGCCGCCCATCCCCGACCGACCACCTGAGCCGACCAATCGAGCGGACCAACCGAGCCGTGGCCTGATCCTGTCAGACGGCGACATGCGTCTGTCCGCTCAGGGAGATCTCGGCCGGGCTTCCAGCAGGTAACAGCGGCAACCATCGTTGATAGTGGCGGCAATATCAGCACCGGCAACCCGGGCTTAAAACCCACTCGAGCAACAGGTCTTGATGTAGCGATTGAGCGCTACTTATCAGACGCCGGTATTGCCTCGTTTGGTTTCTTTTACAAAGATATTCACGACTATATTGTAACCAATGGGCAACAGGTAGTGGGTGGCCCTCAAAAATCGGGTGGCAAC
>JAYUBX010000145.1:0-1635 GCA_043740665.1 Candidatus Neomicrothrix sp. | reverse complement strand
TTTCGCGGCCATACGCCTACGCTTTGATCTCGACACTGATGCCTCGGCCGAGGATGTGGCCGCCCTGCTCGCGACGACCGAGCGCTACTGCGTCGTGCTGCAAACGCTGGTGAGTCCTCCGCCGATCTCGGTCAAGTCATCCTCGTAGTGCTCATGGCAGCAAGACTGCGATCACGACTGATCGGCTGTGGGGGCGGAGATGAGCGCTACCGAGGACGTGACATCCGAGCGACAGGTGCACCTGCGCACGAGCCCGCTCTTCGAGGCGATATGCGGGCTCGAGATCCACGTGCGCGACGAGCGGGTCGACCTCATCGCCGAGCCAGGTCCGACGCGCGGACTTCCCGACACGCCGATGGGTCGAAGCCTGCGTCGGCATCGTCAGGTCGATGTCGGACCCGCGAGGAACCTCAAGGCCGGTCTCGTCCCCCAATCGCTGGCCGAGGCCATCCCGCTATGAGAAGTGACTCGCGGCGGCTCGACGAGCGGTTGACGCTTCGTCAGGTGGTCGGGTCCACCCCGAGGGTGGCGACGCGGCATCCGCCCGCGTCGTTGACCTTGGTGTCGTAGAGCGCCGCGTCGGCCGCTTCGACCAGGGCGTCGATCGAGCACGAGCCGACGGGGGCGACGCAGACGCCGACCGATGCGCCGACGACGACGGTGTGGTCGCTGACGCTGATCGGTTCGCGGGCGGTGGCGGCGAGCCGGCGCCCGAGGGCCTCGACCTGCTCGACGGTGGTCACGTCGGGACAGAGGACGGCGAACTCGTCACCACCCATGCGGGCCAGGACGTCCCCGTGACGAAGTCGACGTTGCAACCGGTGGGCGATAGCGACGAGGACGGCGTCGCCCGCTCCGTGTCCGAGTCGGTCGTTGACCGGTTTGAAGCCGTCGAGGTCAAGGTAGAGGACGCCGACCATCGGTCCGCCTTGCGGATCGTCGAGCACATCCTGGAACCGTTCGAAGAAGGCCGCTCGGTTGAAGAGACCGGTGAGGGGGTCATGTTTGGCCTGGTAGGTGAGCCGGGCTCGCGACTCGTCCTGGTCGAGCACGAGTTGGGTGAGGCGGGACAGGCGGCGGATCCAAACCAGCAGACCCTCCTCCATCGGCCGGTCGAGGGGTTGCCAGAACACGAGGCAGGCGGCCACCTCGCCGTTGCTGCCGCGCACGGGGTAGGCCCAGCACCACGAGAACCCGCCGCGCTCGGCCGATTGCCGCAAGTGATCGGGCAGGTCGCGAACCGCGATCAGTTGCTCGCAGCCGGTGGCTCGGGCGAGCTCCCACGGCGACGTCGTTGGTCCCGGAACCGACGCCAGTTCGGGGGCCAGCGATGGGGCGGCGACCACCCGCCCGAACCCGTCTCGGCCCGGCGCGTACAGCACCGCGCCCATCGACTGCAGGGTCTCGCCCGCCATGGCCTCGACGAACAACTCGAGCCGGCGCTCGATGGGGTCGTTGCCGGCCAACGACTCGAGGATGTCGTCCAACTTGGACTGCTCGTCCCACGAGCGCACGTAGACCAACATGCCGCCGACGATGGGGTCGTCCAGCTGGCTGTTGGCGGTGACCTCGACCACTTGTCGGCCGCCGCCTTTGGTGATCAGGCGGAAGAGCATCGGCATTCGTAGGCCGTGC
>JAYUBX010000144.1:0-4771 GCA_043740665.1 Candidatus Neomicrothrix sp. | reverse complement strand
GGTATCGAGGGGGTCATGACGCGTTCCTGCCCGTACCGCGAGGTACCTGTCGGCGGCCCGGTTCCAGGGAAGCGTGACCAGCGGATGAACAACTGCTCGAAGCACGCCTTCTGACGCGTGCGACTACTCATGTCGGAGATGCAACGCCGCCGACGTCAGGCGAGTTGTCGCTTTCGTTCTTCGTACTCGGCGGTGTCGAGTTCGCCGCGGGCGTAACGCTGGTTGAGAATGTCGACAGGAGTCGGCCCGGAGGGCGCTGCCGGCGCTTGGGGTCGTGCAGAGCGGCTGAAGGCGATGGCTCCCCAGATGATCGCGACGATGACGGCGACGCCGAAGATCGACATCATCACGATTCCCCACCATGAGGTCCCGTTGTTGTCCCAGCCGTTCATTCGGTTGCCAGACATCTGGCCTATGGCCGAGAGCGTCGGTGCGAGTGCAGACATGCGATGACTCCTTTGCGAGGACGTCGGAGGACGTCGGTTCGGTGTGGTCTTTGGGTTGTTGCTTCGGGTGGGCCGGAACTTGCTCGAGGCCCCGCGGGTCGGAGCGACTCAGCCAATGGTGGTGCTGGTCGTGGACTGGTCGGCGGTGTTCGCGGTGGTCGGGGCAGCCATGGCCGCATGGTTCTGGTCGCACTGAGCCTGCTGGTCGGCGGTCATTGTTGATCGCATCTGGTCGCGGCGGGCCTCCATCCGAGTCGTGTCCAGACCGTTCATCTGGCCGCGTGTCTGGGCCGTCATCTGGCTGTTCGTCTGCCCGGTCATCTGGCCTGGCGACGGTGTCGATGCCATTTGGGCGGCGGCGATACCGACGCCGGTGGCGAGGGTGGCGGTCACCACTGCTGCTGCTGCGATTGCTCGGAAGCTCTTCATGTCGATGCTCCTTCGTTCGGATGAGTGCAGCATGGCGGTGGCCTGTGGAGGTGGCGTGGAGAACACCGGGACGCTGGATGGTTCCGATCTCCACATCTTCTCGACATCTCCTCCACCTGGCCTGCCCGTTGTGTGTGATGGACTCTGCTCGGGCCCTCGAAGGGCCAACGGATCCAGACAGGCGCGTGAGAGATGACCCAGACGGTGCTCGTCGTCGAGGACGAGGCGAAGATCAGAGAGCTGCTGCGCTCCTACCTGGAACGAGTCGGCCTCGAAGTGCTGACGACTGGCTCCGGCGCCGAGGCGATCACGTTGGGCTTGTCGGCGGCTCCGGATCTGGTCGTGCTCGACCTGCGTCTGCCTGATGTTCCCGGGGAAGAAGTTGCCCGCGAGCTTCGCCGTTCGAGTTCGGTGCCCATCTTGATGCTCACCGCGAAATCGGGCGAGGAGGATCGCATTCGGGGCCTCGAGCTCGGCGCCGATGATTACGTGACCAAGCCGTTCAGTCCTCGTGAGCTGGTCCTTCGGGTCCAGGCCATCCTGCGGCGGGGCGTGGAGAGCACCGAGCCGGCGTCACCGGCGTCGTTCGGTTCTGGGGAATTGGTGATCGATGAGCCGACCCGCCAGGTGGCCGTGCGGGGTGAGCCCGTCGAGCTCACCCCGACCGAATGGGGGATCCTTCTCGCGCTGGCGAATACCCCCGGGCGGGTGTACTCGCGGTACGAGTTGATCAATCGGGTACGGGGCTATGAGTTCGAGGGCTACGAGCGCACCATCGACTCGCACGTCAAGAATCTGCGCCGCAAGACCGAACGCGATCCGTCCGACCCGCGGCTGGTGGTCACCGTGTTCGGGGTCGGCTACCGCCTGGGTCTGACCCGCGATGGGTAGGCGCCGACTCGGACCGCTGGGTGCTCGGCTTGCTCTCGCGTTCGTGGGAGTGGCCCTGGTGGCCATCGCCGTGTTCGCCACGCTCGTCCTGGTCGTGACGCGTAACGGAGTCAGCAACATCGTCGAGAGCCAACGCCGCGAGGACACCCAGAGCGTGACCGCCGCGGTCACCGCCGCCTACGAGGCCGCAGGCGGCTGGCAACAGGTAGATCTGGGGCCGGCGTTCACCGTCGCCGCGGCGGCCGGCGGCGAGTTGAGCGTGTACGACGCCGGCGGTTCGGTCGTGGCGACGCAGCCGGAATCGATGACCTTGAGGATGGGGCAGATGCATGGTCAGGCGCCGGAGAGCCCCGCGACCACCATGGGCTCCCCGCGCAGCTCCGACGTGGTGGTCAACGGAGCCACCGTCGGTGTCACCCAGCTCCGCTTCCCGACCAATGCGCTCCCGCAGGTGTTCCAGCAGGTTCGTGCTGACCTCGTCCGGTTGGTGGGCCTCGGCGCCGGTCTCGCGGCTCTCGTGGCCTTGTTCGTCGCGGTCGGGGTCACCCGTCGGTTGACTCGCCCTGTCGTCGCCCTCACCGAGGCCGTCCGCCGGCTGGAATCGGGCGATCACGGCAGTCGCGTCGCCGATGTCCGCGCTCCAGGAGAACTGGCTGAACTGGCCACCGCCTTCGACGAGATGGCCTCGTCGCTGCAGCGTCAAGAGGATCTGCGTCGATCGCTCGTCGCCGACGTCGCTCACGAACTTCGAACGCCAGCCACCATCCTGCAAGGCACCTGCGAGGCGTTCGTCGACGGGGTCCTCGAACCAACCCCCGAGCGACTCTCGTCGATGCACGAGGAGGTGCTCCGGCTCGGGCGCGTCATCGAAGATCTCGAGTCGCTGGCCAGCGCCGAGGCCGCCGGTCTACATCTCGAACGGGCGCTGGTAGAGCTGGGAGCCCTCGCCACAGAAGCGGTCGAGGTCATCCGGGGGCGCTACTCCGACGCCGACGTGGCCATCAGCATCGACTCGGAGCCGGTGTGGCTGGACGGCGATGCACAGCGCCTCCACCAAGTGATCATCAACCTCCTCACCAACGCACTGAAATTCACCCCTCCGGACGGTCACGTGACCGTGACCGTCGACGCCACACCCACCTCGGCTCGCCTGGCGGTCGCCGACACCGGCGACGGCATCCCGTCCGCGGATCTGGCCCACCTGTTCGAGCGGTTCTGGCGCGGGTCAAACGCCGAAGGGGCCACCGGCAGCGGTATCGGCCTCGCCATCGTCGACGAACTGGTGAGAGCCCACCACGGTCGCATCGAGATCGCCAGCACGATCGGCCAGGGCAGCACATTCACGGTGCTGCTACCACGCACCCACCGAGACACCCCGAACACATCAACCAGCGCTCGATGAGCCGCTACCTCCGACCCTCCGGCGGTGCGGTCACACGCGTGCGTGGATGATGAAATCAGCGTTGGTCTGTTGATAGGCCCAAAGTCCGAAGAACGCGATCGCGGCCACTGACCAGGCGACGCGACCAGGCCTGACAGCGACGTTGACCCAACGCCGGCTCGTGTAGCCGACGGCGGTTCGGACGATGCCGAGCAACCCGAAACCCATGACCAGGAAGCTGGCCGGGTTGTAGCGCCAGGCGGTGACGAAGTCGCCTCGTGCTATGGCGGTCGATCCGCGGGTGAGTCCGCAAGTGGGTTCGACCCATCCGAAGCTGTGGGTCGGCATCGGGGTGTCGAACGGAAATCCGCCGATGACGGCAAGGACGACGGCGGCCACGATGCCCGCGAGAGTGAGGCCCGTGACCCATCGCATGCGGTCGGTGCGGTCGATGGCAACGTTCATCGTGACGCCCCGCCGCCTCGGTCGGCGTCGTCGATGGGGGCAGCCATGGCGGTGACGGTAGCTCCGAGCTGAGCCGAGCTCGGCGCGTAGGGCGACCGCCGCCAGCCGACTCGCCGCCAGATCGTCGGGACGAGGGGGAGGTCCCGACGCCTACGAGGGCATCGCTCACCTCACTGCCCGAGAGCTACGAGGTGGTGGTGGTGTTCATCCCGTCGCGATACTGGCGGTACTCGTTGATCTCGGTGGCCTGGAACTTCGCCATGCGGTCGGCGAGGGCACGCACCTTGGGATCCGCGGCGTGGAGCGCGGCGTAGCTCGCCATGTGGACGCCGCCTTCGTGGTGGGCGGTCATCAGTTCGAGGAAGGTGCGGTCGAGGTCACTGCCGGTTGCGTGGCCGAGCGCCGTCATGTCTTCGCGGCTGGCCATGCCCGTCATCGACTCGAGTGGGGTTCCCATGCCCATCCAACTCATGGTGGTGCGTTGCGGGTCGAACCCGGCCCGCGCCGCGCGGTGGTCGGCCAGGTAGGCGTCCATCTGGCCGAGCTCGTAGCGCTGGAAGAGCAGGACGTCCTGGGCGAACCCGCGGATCACCGGGTCCTGGGTGCGGTTGTACGTCTCCAGTGCCATGGTGATCGCCTGATCGTGGTGGTCGGCCATGTCCTGGAGGAAGCCGATGTCGACCGCGTTGGAGGGTGTAGCGGACGATCGCGTGCCGACGAGGTAGCCGACGGCGCCGCCGAGGAACGCCAGCGCAAGCGCCAGTGCCGCGGCGCGGATCCACCAGGCCCGGGCCGGTGTCGGCAACGGATCTGGAGAGTCGTGGGATGGCTCGGGCGATGCTTCCGTCGTGGTGGGCATGACCTGGGGACGCTAGTGGCCGACCGGGCCGGTGGAGGCACTAGCTAGCCCGTGGCGTGCGAACCGTGATCCATCAGCTGAGCATCGAACCAGGTGTGCAGCGCGCTCACCAGCTCCCGCCTCGTCGTGGTGTAGGTGAGTTGCGCCCCGGCCGGCAACGTCTCGTAGGCCACCGTGAGGTCACCTCGCGTGGCGCCCTGTTCGAGATCGGTGATCCCCGGCATCGCCATGCCGTGGATGGCCATCGGGTCGGAGAAGTCGCCGGCCGAGAACAGTCCCTGCTCGTGTTGCAGGTGGCCT
>JAYUBX010000143.1:0-4255 GCA_043740665.1 Candidatus Neomicrothrix sp. | reverse complement strand
GCACACCGTGATGGCCAGCCCGGTCTCGGCCGCGAGCGCGGCGAGGTGGAACTTCCAGGCCCGGACCCGGTAGCCGTTGGACCCGCCGGCATCGGCGGTCACCAGGAGGCGGTCTGCCGCGGGGAACCGGTCGCGGCCCATGGCGTACCACCAGCGACGGATCGACTCAACCGCGAACTCTGAGGTGTCGGCGACGTCACCGACGCTGACCCAACCTTCGTCGTTGGCCACGTCGTAGATCCCGTACGGGATCGCCTTGGCGAACTCGCCGAGCGACCGGTCGGCGAAGTCGTGCACCTGGACCCGTTCGGGTTCCCCCGCCGGCGCCCATTCGGTGCCGCCGTTGGCGTAATCGCCGATCAGTTCCTTCTTCTTCGTGTCCACGCTGATCACCGGTTGATCGTCGTCGGTGAACCCGGCGGCCATGTCGTTGAGGTAACGGAACTGCGTGTCGCGATCGGGATGCTGGCGCCCTTCGGTCACCTTGGCGTTGGTCTGCAACGAGTAGCCGAGCCGATGCAACAAACGCAGCACCGTACGCGACGACACGTCGAAACCTTGCCCGGTCAGCTCATCGGTCAACTTCGTCGACGACTTCGACGTCCACCGCAACAACGACATGGGGTTCCCGCGGGTCTCGGGATGCACCAGATCGTCCAGCGCCTCCGCCAGACCGGGCTGCTTGTCGATCAACGGTCTATCGCCCGCCGCCCGCAGCCGCGACGACGGCTCAATCCCCGCCGCCACTTCTCCCATTCAGATGAGGCAAGACCACATCGAAGAATCGCGCGAGCGCCTCAGGAGTAACCTCCACACCGCCAAGCGACTACGCGCGCACTAACCTGACGTGGACTCGAACCCCGGGCTAAGGGCCGGATAACTCCTGTTCAGCCGGGGTTGGGGGACGCGGTCTGGTTCGACGCAACGATGGCCTGATTCACGATCGACTCAACGTGTTCATGGTCGATGCCCAGAACCTCGCCGATGTGGATGGCCCAGATCTCGGCCCGCAGGTTGGTCTCGAAGTCGAGCTGCGATCGCAGGTCGGCTCGGGCCGCTTGGCGGTTCTGGCTCACCATCACGAACGTCGAAAGAAAGATGGCTTCGAGGCTGACGATCATGGTCAACAGGCCGAACGGGAACGGGTCGAACTTGGCCGCGGCGCCGAAGAGCCCGATGTTGATCACCACCCAGATGGCGAACCAGATCGAGTGTAGATACACGAACTTGAGCGAGCCGGCGAACGACGTGACGTGGTCGGCGACCCGGTCTTGCGCCTGCAGCACGTTCTGCCAGACGTTCTTCTCGTTGGCGACGTGATATTTGCTGTGGCTGAACAGCATGCCGTCGGCGTTGCCGTCATCGGCATCGATCGCCCGGCACGCCGCGCAGGTCAGCGGGGACGGGCTCGGGACGACAGCATCCGGCATGTGCTTGCTCCTCGTTCGACCTCCCGACAGGGGTGGTGTCGTTCGCACCTTTCCATCCGATGTTCCCAATGGCGCGGATCCTTGGCCTGGGTGCATGACAACGTACGGCTGAGTACCGGCAACCTGGCCGCACGACCGGGAGAGACCCGATTCATGGTGGCCACCGGCTTCGACCCGTCCGAATCGACCCAGGCCGCGCCGTGGCCACCCAGCCCGCAGTGGCGACGACGGCGAAGCCCGGTTTCACCGGCTGATTGAGCCGTTTGGTGCCACCGGCACCGACTTGCCGCCTGCCACACTGGTCCGGTGAGCGGTGACCTCGAGTACGGCTCCGGTGAGCAGATGCGGCCTGCGGGTGTGGGTCACGCGTCGGGCTCGCCGGGGTCCAATCGCCCCACGGTGATCCGCCGTCGGGCGGTGTTGGGTGGCCTCTTGGCCGTGGGCGCCGTCGGCACCGCGCTGGGAATCGAGAACTGGCGCCGACGGCCGTCGGGCTCGGCGGCCCCCGAATCGACGACGACTTCGGTATCGCCGTCGGGCATCGGCGATGCGAATGTCAGCAACGTGATCGTGGTGGAGAACGCCCTGGCCGGCACAAGTGACTTCGCTGTGCGGATGGAAGAGCCTTGGGTCGACATGCTCCATGCCTGGTGCGATCACGACCGAGCCCACCAGGGCGACACCGTGACGATCTTTGCCACGACCAAGGCGCCGACCTTCACCGTTGAGGCCTTTCGGTTCGGTTGGTACGGCGGTGCCACCGGCCGCAAGGTCTGGTCGGCGGCGGATCCGGTCGCTGGTGTCGATCAGGCGCCGCCGACGATCGACGCAGCGACCAACATGCGCTCGTGCGCCCACTGGCAGCCATCGCTCACGGTTGACATCACGGCCGACTGGACCCCCGGTATGTACATGTTCCGCCTGGTCGGCAGCGACGGTGGCAACACCTTCGTGCCGCTCACGGTGGTCGACGATCGACGCGCCGACGTGCTGGTCGTCTCGGCCGTCACGACCTGGAACGCGTACAACAAGTACGGCGGCGCCAGCCTGTACGAGGGTGCCGGCGGTCGGTCCCAGGTGGTCACCTTCGACCGGCCCTACGACCTGTCGGGCTCGGGCCACTTCTTCGGCGGCGAATACGAGTTGGTGCAGTTGGTCGAGTCAATGGGGCTCGATGTCAGCTACACGACCAACATCGATCTGCACGCTCGACCCCAGCAGATCGCTGATGCGGGCTACCAGACCGTGATCTCGCTAGCCCACGACGAGTACTACTCGGTGCCAATTCGTCGCGCGCTTGAGTCGGCGCGCGATTCGGGCGTCAACCTGGTCTTCCTCGGGGCCAACGCTGGGTTCCGGCGCATCCGGCTCGAAGAATCGGCGCACGGTCCCCACCGGCTCGAGGTCAACTACCGAAACGCCCGTCATGATCCGCTGTACGGCCACGGCGATCAGTCGCTCGTCACGGCCGAGTGGCGCTCCCCACCGGCGGCCGAGCCCGAAGCGGCGCTCATCGGCAACTACTACGAGTCCAATCCGTGTCTGGCCGACATGGTGGTGGTCGACGCCGAATCGTGGATCTTCGCCGGTACCGGCCTGGCCAACGGCGACCGGCTGACCAAGATGGTGCAGAACGAATACGACCGGGTGACGCCTGAGGTCAAAGGAAGCCCGGCCAACATCCAGGTGGTGTGCCATTCGCCGCTGGTGTGTCGCGGCAAAGCCAGCTTCGCCGACGTGACCTACTACACGGCGCCGTCCGGAGCCGGGGTCTTCGCGACCGGCACGTTGTGGTGGGAGCGCCAGCTCGGACCGGTGTGCACCGACGTCGGGGATCACACCGATGCCTGCCACATCCGCCAGATCACCGCCAACGTGCTGCGGGCCTTCGTTGAGGGACCGGCTGGCCGGCAGCACCCTGCCCAGCCCAACCTGGCGGCCCTCGGCATTCGTCCCGGCTACGTTGCCGCGCCTCCCGGCCAGGTCGACGAACGCTCGACGTGAGAGTTCGACCCCGGCGGCCACCGGTGATGCGGATCGGGTGACAGACTCAGTCGCTCTGGTGAACCTGCCGTCAGAAATGAGATCTGATGCGAGTACGACCTCGTCTGGCCCGCGGCCAGTTCATGGTGGCCGGACTCGTCGCCCTGACCGCCTGCGCCAGCACCACGACGAAGAACTCGCCGAGCGGGGGTGCAACACCTTCAGCGGCAGCTATGCCAGCTCGGGTCAGACGCTCTCGATCACCCTCGGGCCAATGACCGAGATGGCGTGCGCCAGCCCGATCATCCAAGCTCAGGAGGCGGCCTTCGGTGGGTGCAACGGCCTGAGTGGAACGTAGGCAACGACCGGCGCTGACGGCGTCGCCATCACCGGGTTGAGCTCGACCAAGAAGACCTGCCGGACGGACGTCGACGCGCACGAGAGTCGGTACATCGCCGCACTCGCTCGGGTGAGCACCTCTGCCATCACCGGTGACACGCTTACTCTTCGTGACCCGGCCGGGGCGGCGCAGGTGGTCCTGCGTCACGCCTGACCTTCACTCCCGATCCCACTCCCGATCTCAACGACGCAACGACCGAAAGTAGGAGTCCCTCGTGATCCATCACAGCGCTTTCCCCGATGTCGAGATTCCCGCCCACCCGTTGACGACGTTCGTTTTCGCGCAGGCCGCGGAGCGGGCCGACCAGCCGGCGTTCATCGACGGCCCTTCGGGTCGGGTGGTGACCTACGGCGAGCTGGTCGACTCGATACAGCGGTTGGCCGGCGGTTTGGTGGCGAAGGGCTTCGGCCCCGGGCACGTGCTGGCGATCATGGCCCCGAAC
>JAYUBX010000142.1:0-2569 GCA_043740665.1 Candidatus Neomicrothrix sp. | reverse complement strand
TCGAACAGCGTCAGATCGCCCGGCAGGTAGCCCACCCGGCGTCGGATGGCGACGCTGTCGCGGCGCGAGTCGAGACCCAGCACCATCGCCCGGCCGCTGGTCGGGCGCTGGAGGTCGAGCAAGGTACGGATCGTGGTGGACTTCCCCGAACCGTTCGGGCCGAGGAAGCCGAACACCTCGCCCTGGCGCACCGACATCGTGAGCCCCTCGATGCCGCGGTCACTTCCGTACCGCTTGGTCAGCTCCTCGGTCTCGATGGCATCGGTCACCTCCGAAACCCGCCGTTCCGCTGTGGTCTGGCCATGGGGGCCTTCCTTTCCGACACGATCACGGTCACCTCAGCCCCAGCGTCCGTCATCTCGTGGGAGTTGCAGATTGGCTGCGAGTCAGGCTTCTGGGACGATGACGACCGGTCGATGGGAGCGGTGCGCGACCTTGTACGCCACTGACCCGAGCACACGATCAGCCCAGCCCCCTGATCCGTGGGCGCCCACGACGATCAGATCGACGTCCTCTTCCGCAGCGACGCGCAACCAGCCTCCGTCGACGTGGTCGTCCTCGGTGAAGATGCTGCGGAACGGTACGCCGCTGTCGTGGAGCGGCTCGATCCAGCTGGTCTCGAGGGCCTCGTGCTGGCGTTGCCGCCAGTTCGTCATCCCTTCCGGGCTGAAATCGTTCGTCAGCTCGCGCGAGTAGGTGAGCACATGGACAGCGAGGACCTCGGCTCCGGTACGCGAGGCCTGGGTCACCGCCCATTTCAGTGCGGTCTGAGCTCCGGGGGTGCCGTCGACTCCCACCAGCACCCGATTCGAGTCGGTCATGAGCCTGCTCCTGTCATGGTGTTCTGCAATTCATCGGGATTCTCGATTCGGGTCTGGTGTTGATGCTCTCGTAGGGCGAACAGCGGCGCGGCGGATCTGCAGTCCGTCCAGTCCAGAACTCGAACACCAGGCGGGCGGGCACTCTGCTGGCGAGCACGTCCTGCATGGCTTGGTTGACGTCGTCGATCTTGCGTGACTCGGCGATGACCGTGGTCTTTCCGGCGGCGTGCAAGGCGAAGACCTCGGCAAGGTCCTGGCGGGTGCCCACGATCGACCCGATGATGGAGATGCCTTGGACGACGGTCTCGAAGATCGGGATGCTCATCAGGTCGTCGACGGGCATGGCGACGCAGATCAGGCGGCCGCCGCGGCGGAGCGAGGCGAAGGCCTGTTCGAACACCTTGGGCGATGCGGCCAGCACGAGGGCGACGTCGGCGCCGCCCAGGTCGTGGATCGCTCTCACGGGATCAACCGCGGCCGCGTTGACCGTGTGATCGGCGCCCAGTTGCGTGGCGAGGTCGAGCTTCTGATCCTCGATGTCGACGGCGATCACGGTGCCGCCCATGATGCGGGCGTACTGCACCCCGAGGTGCCCGAGGCCGCCGATGCCGAAGATCGCGACCCGCTCGGCGGGGATGATCCTGGCGACCTTGAGCGCCTTGTAGGTGGTGAGGCCGGCACAGGACAGCGGGGCGGCCTCGAACGAGCTGATCGCGTCGGGTACGGCCACGACGTACTTGGCGCTGGCGACGGCGTAGTCAGCGAAGGCACCGTCGATCGAGTAGCCGCTGTCCTGTTGCAGCTCACAGAGCGTTTCGCGGCCGTCGATGCAGTAGCGGCACTCGCCGCAGGCGTAGCCGAGCCACGGGATGGCGACGCGGTCGCCGATGGCGCGGTTGGTGACGCCGGCGCCGAGCTTCTCCACGGTGCCGACGCCTTCGTGGCCGGGGACGAACGGCGGTGTCGGCTTGAACGGCCAGTCGCCGTGCGCGGCGTGGATGTCGGTGTGGCAGAGACCGCAGGCTTCGATGCGTACGAGGACCTGACCGGGGCCGGGCTCGGGGATGTCGCGTTCGACGATGGTGAGCGGCTCGGTGAACGAGGTGACGACCGCTGCCTTCATGGGAGGACCTTTCAGATGCGCGGTGCGGGGAGCTGGCTGGGGATGGGGATGGGGATGGGGATGGGGCGGGGAGCGATCGAACGGAGACCTCGTGCAGCCGTGGGGCCGGCCGCACGAGGTCGATCCGTCCGGGGGGGGGGGGGGGCTAGTTCGGGGCGTCGATGTCGTGGGTTCGCACGAGCTTCCAGTTCACGAACTCCTGGATGCCCATGTTGCCGAGCTCGCGTCCGTAGCCGGAGTCCTTGATCCCACCGAAGGGCAGGTCGGCGTCGGACCAGTCGATGCAGTTGATGAACATCATCCCGGTGTCGACGCGGCTGGCGACGCGCTTGGCGCGGGCGACATCGCGGGTGAACACGGAGCCGCCGAGACCGAAGTCAGAGTCGTTGGCAAGGGCGATCGCCTCTTCCTCGTCTTTCACCCGGTAGAAGGACACGACGGGGCCGAAGAACTCGTCACGGAAGGCGGGGTTGTCGGGGGTGATGTCGGTGAGGATGGTGGTCTCCATGAACCAGCCGGGCCTGTCGATGCGCTTGCCGCCCATGAGCAACGTGGCGCCGTGTGCGACGGCGGTCTGGACCTGGTCGAGGAGCTGCAGCAGTGCGGCTTCGCTCGACAACGGTCC
>JAYUBX010000141.1:0-7362 GCA_043740665.1 Candidatus Neomicrothrix sp. | reverse complement strand
TCGAGTTCGACCCGAAACATGGCGTTGGGCAACGGCTCAGTGACCGTTCCTTCGAGAACGATCGCGTCTTCTTTAGGCTTGGGCAGCGTGCTACTCCCTACAACAGACGAGGCTTGCCCCAATGGCAGCGATGCGCGCGCAGGCGCAGGCGCTTCCGAGGCGAACCGATAGCGTAGCGGGCTGGCGCCGTGGCTCCAACTCCGACGCGAGTGGCGCTAGCTTATGGGGTCGACTCATGCGGAGATCGTCAGGATCTCTGGCCCATTGTCGGTGATGGCAATGGTGTGTTCCCAGTGGGCCGACAGGGCGTGGTCGGCCGTGACCACACCCCAGCCATCGTCGAGCACCCGGGTCTCGGGCCCACCGAGGTTCACCATGGGCTCGACCGCGAAGACGTTGCCGACCGACAGCTTGGGACCCTTGCCCCGCCGCCCGTGGTTCGGCACCTCCGGCTGCTCGTGCATGGCCTGACCGATGGCATGACCGACGTACTCGCGGACGACCGAATAGCCGGCGTCCTCGGCCACCCCTTGGACGGCCTCGCCGATATCGCCGATATGCCCGCCCGGCACCATGGTGGCGATGCCGGCATGTAGCGACGCCTCGGTGGTGTCGATCAGTCGGGCCGCCTCGGGCGAGATCTGGCCGACGCCGGCGGTAAAGGCGGCATCGCCGTGCCAGCCGTCGATGATGGCTCCGCAGTCGATCGAGATGATGTCGCCCTCGACCAGCCGGTAGTCATCGGGAATCCCGTGCACGATCATGGCGTTGGGTGATGCGCAGATGACGGCCGGGAAGCCGTGGTACCCGAGAAAGTTCGATCGGGCGCCCCGCCGTTCGAGCACGGCGCGTCCGATGGCATCGAGATCAAGCGTCGTGACTCCGGGTCGGATGGCCGCCCGGATGTCGTCGTGCATCTCGGCGACGACCCGACCGGCACGCCGCATGATGGCGATCTCGCTCGGGCTCCGACGGGCCGAAACCGATCGGGCCATCTTCACGGTCGGCCGGTCCTCACGAACTGGCTCGGCGATCGATGGCATCGACGATGCGCGCCGTGACGTCGTCGGGACGACCGAGACCGTCGACCGTCACCAGCAGACCGCGGGCGTCGAACAGGTCGATGGCCGGCACGGTGTCACGCTCGTACGCCTCGAGCCGTCGACCGATGGCGTCGGGCGTATCATCGGCCCGTTGCACGACCTCGCCCCCGCAGATGTCGCAGGTCCAGGGTGCCGAAGGCGGCTCGGCCGTCGAGTAAATGGCCCCACAGCTGCTGCACACCCGACGACTCGAGAGCCGCTCGAGCACGACGTCGCGCGGCACCTCGATGTTGATGGCGAGGTCGACGTCGGTGATGCCGAGCAGACCATCGGCCTGACCCAGCGTGCGGGGGAACCCGTCGAGCAGGAACCCGTTGGCGGCCACATCATCGTGGGCGAACCGTTCGGTGATGATGCCCAGCATGATCTCGTCGGGCAGCAATGAGCCCGAATCGAGGTACGCCTGGGCCTGGGTACCGAACTCGGTGCCCTCGGCGGCCGCCTCACGCAGCATGTCTCCGGTCGAGATGTGGGGGGCGCCGTAGTGCTTGGACAGCAGCACCGATTGCGTGCCCTTGCCGGCTCCCTGACGCCCGAACAGCAGGAGTTTGAGCGCCACTACTTCAGGAACCCTTCGTAGTTGCGCATCATCAACTGGCTGTCGATCTGCTTCATGGTCTCGAGGGCGACGCCCACCGCGATCAGGATCGAGATGCCGGAGAATGACACCTGGTTGCCAGGCAGGAAGTGCGTGAGCAGGAGCGAGGGGATCAGGGCCACACCGGCGATGAACAGGGCGCCGGGCAGAGTGATGCGAGACAGCACCTTGGCCAGGTACCGCTCGGTCTGGGGGCCAGGCCGGATGCCAGGAATGAAGCCGCCCTGCTTGCGCAGGGTGTCAGCCTGCTTGGCCGGGTCGAAGGTGATGGCCGTGTAGAAGTACGCGAAGCCGATGATCAGCAGGCCGAACACCAAGATGTGCACCAGCGAGTCGGGCTGCACCAGGTTGTTGTTCACCCATCGCTGGACCGAGGCGCCCCACCCGTCGGCGGGCAGCACGAACGACAGCAGCTGCGGCAGGTAGAGCACCGAACTGGCGAAGATGATCGGGATCACACCGGACTGGTTCACCTTGAGCGGGATGTAGGTGCTCTGGCCGCCGTACATCCGACGTCCCACCACCCGTTTGGCGAACTGAACCGGGATTCGGCGTTGGCCCTGCTCGACGAACACGATCGCCACCAAGATGACGAGGAACACCAGCAGGGTGAGGACCAGAGCCAGGTCGCCGGCCGACGCCCGGATGGCGCTGCCCTGGGCTGGCAAGGTCGACACCACCGAAGCGAAGATCAGCAGGGACATGCCATTGCCGATGCCCCGCTGGGTGATCAGCTCGCCGATCCACATGAGCAGCGCGGTGCCGGTCGTGAGGGTCATCACAATCAGGGCCACATGGCCGACGTCGTAGTTCGGCACCAGGTCGAGACCGCTGGTGTTACCGCCCCGGAAACCCCCGCCGCCTTTGTGGAAGAGATAGCTGAGGCCGGTCGACTGCACCACCGCGATGCCGATGGTCACGTAGCGCGTCCACTGGGTGATCTTGCGCTGACCGACCGCGCCTTGTTCTTGCCACTCTTCGAGCTTGGGGATCACCACGCCAAGGATCTGCATGATGATCGACGCCGTGATGTACGGCATGATGCCCAGCGCGAAGATGGCGAACTGGGTCAAGGCGCCACCCGAGAACAGCTGTAGGAAGGCGAGGACGCCACCGGTCGCCGCCTGGGACTTCAGCGCCTTGAGCGCGGTGACATCAATGCCGGGTACCGGCACGTACGCGCCGAAGCGGTAGATCAGCAGCATCAGAATCGTGAACAGGACCTTGTTGCGAAGGTCGGGGACCCTGAAGATGTTGCGCAGGCTCGAAAGCACCGGGGTTGCTCCTGACGGCGACCGGTCGGGTGTGGCGGGCTAGCGGTTGGTGAGGTGGTTGCCCTGAGCGGGGCGACGACGATCGCCCCACGGCAGGGGCAGCGTCTCAACCGTACCGCCCGCCGCAAGGATGGCTGCTTCGGCGGACTTCGAGAAGCCGTGGGCCTTGACCTGCACGGGGCGGGCAATGGCACCACGGCCGAGAATCTTGATCAGCGCACCCTTGTGGGTGAGCCCGAGCTCGTGCAGCGCCTCGGGCGAGATGGCATCGAGACCGCTGTCTTCGAGCACGTCGAGGTTGAGCCCCTGGTACTCGACCCGGAACGGGTTGTTGAAGCCCTTGAGCTTCGGCACCCGCATGTGCAGCGGCAACTGGCCACCCTCGAACCCCGCAGGGATCGAACCGCGGGCCCGCTGACCCTTGGTACCACGGCCGGCGGTCTTGCCGCCCTTGCCGCCGATGCCTCGACCGACGCGCTTGCGGCCCTTGGTCGAGCCGGCGGCGGGCTTGAGATCGTGGATCTTCACGAGTCTGCCTCTTCTTCGACGGTGATCAGATGGGGAACCCGGGCGATCATGCCCCGGATCTCGGGACGATCAGGCAGCGTGTTCGACTGCCCGATGCCCCGCAGCCCGAGGGCACGCATGGTGCCACGGGTCTTGGGCTTGGTCCCGATGGTCGAACGGACCTGGGTGACCTTGATGTGGCTGACGCCAGCTGGGATCTCAGCCATCAGGCGACCTCGTCAGGCACGAGCGGACCGCGTTCGCTCTCACGATAGGCCTTCAGCAGGCCCGCCGGGACGAACTCTTCGGGGTCGAGGCCCCGCAGTCGAGCGATCTCGTCCGGGCGCTTGAGGGCCTGGAGACCGGCGATGGTGGCGCGGGCCACGTTGATGTGGTTGGCCGAGCCCAGCGACTTGCAGAGCACGTCGTGGATGCCGGCCTCCTCGAGGATGGCCCGGGCGGCACCACCGGCGATGACGCCGGTACCCGGTGCGGCGGGCTTGAGCAGCACTCGACCGGCACCCATCTCGCCGATGACGGGGTGGATGATCGTGCTGCCGGCCAGCGGAACCGAGAAGAGGTTCTTGCGAGCCTCCTCGGTGCCCTTCTGGATCGCAAGGGGCACCTCCTTGGCCTTGCCGTAGCCGAGACCGACCCGGCCGGCGCCGTCACCGATCACCACGAGGGCGGTGAACGAGAATCGACGACCGCCCTTCACGACCTTGGCCACGCGGTTGATGTTGATCACGCGCGACTCACGCAGCTGCGCATCGTTCATGTTGCTGGCCATTACAACTCCAGTCCGGCTTCACGGGCCGCGTTGGCCACGGCGGCAACTCGGCCGTGGTAGAGGTTGCCGCCACGGTCGAACACGACCTTGTCGACGCCGGCGGCCCGAGCCCGTTCGGCCACCAACGCGCCCACCTTGGTGGCCGAGTCGATTTTGCCGTTGGCATCGGCCCGCAGGCTGATCTCGGTCGTGGACGCTGCCGCGAGCGTACGACCGGTGCGGTCGTCGATCACCTGAGCGCTGATGTGTTTGTTGGAACGGAAGACGGCCAGCCGCGGGCGCACGGCGTCGCCGCGCACCTTCTTGCGCACCCGGAGGTGACGACGCAGTCGGGCTTCTCGCTTCTTCTTCGAGCTGTAGCTCATGGTGTCTACTTCGCAGTCTTTCCGGCTTTGCGGGCCACGTACTCGTCGCGGTAGCGCACGCCCTTGCCCTTGTAGGGCTCAGGCTTGCGGATCGCCCGGATGTTGGCGGCGACCTGACCGACGAGCTGCTTGTCGATGCCGATGATGCCGATCGTCGTGGGCGCAGAGACCTCGAAGCTGATGCCTTCGGGGGCCTCGACCGAGACCGGATGGCTGAACCCGAGGGCGAGCTCGAGCTTGGCCGGGCCCGAAGCGGTAGCCCGGTACCCGACCCCGACGATGTCGAGATCCTTGCGGTAGCCGTCGGTGACACCGACGACCATGTTGTTGACGATCGATCGCACCAGACCGTGCATGGCCCGGTTGGCGCGCTCGTCGTCGGGCCGCTCGACGAGCAGCTCGGCGCCGTCCTGGCGCACGGTGATCTCACCGGCGACGTCGAACTCGAGCTGACCCTTCGGGCCCTTCACCGTGAGGTGGCGACCGTCGATGGTGACGGCGACCCCGGCCGGAACCGGGATCGGTGAACGTCCGATGCGTGACATGGTGCCGCCCCTACCAGACGTAGCAGAGGATCTCGCCGCCCACTCGACGCTGGCGCGCCTCGCGGTCGGTCATGAGCCCCTGGCTGGTGGACAGGACAGCAACACCGAGGCCACCGAGCACGCGAGGCACGCGGTCAGCCTTGATGTACACCCGGAGACCGGGCTTGGAGATGCGCTTCACCCCGGAGATCACGCGGGCGCGCTCCGGCGAGTACTTCATGGTCACCGTGAGCACCTTGCCCGGACGGCTGGCATCCTCGGAGATGGTGAAGCCTTCGATGTAACCCTCCTTCTTCAGCAGCCCCGCGAGGGACTCCTTCAGCTTGGAGGAAGGCATGCGAACCTCGTCGTGCATCGCCACATTGGCGTTGCGAATACGGGTGAGCATGTCGGCGATGGGATCGGTCATGGTCATGTCGGCATTCCTCCCGTCACCAGCTGGCCTTGGTCACGCCCGGCAGTTCGCCGGCATGGGCGAGCTCGCGCAGGCACACACGACAGAGTCCGAACTTGCGGTAGACGGCACGAGGCCGGCCACAACGGCGGCAACGGGTGTAACCCCGCACCTTGAACTTCGGCGTGCGCTGCTGCTTCTCGATGAGCGCCTTCTTGGCCATTACTGCTGCCCCTCACGCTTGAAAGGGAATCCGAAGGCATCGAGCAGGGCCTTGCCTTCGGCATTCGTACGGGCGGTGGTGACGATGGTGATGTCCATGCCCCGGGTGACATCAACCTTGTCGTAATCGATCTCGGGGAAGATGAGCTGTTCAGTGACACCGAAGGTGTAGTTGCCTCGGCCATCGAACGAATTGGCGGGAAGTCCCCGGAAGTCCCGGATACGGGGAATCGCCAAGCTGATCAGGCGATCGAGGAACTCCCACATGCGATCGCCGCGAAGGGTGACCTTGGCGCCGATGGCATTGCCCTCGCGAAGCTTGAAGCCAGCAATCGACTTCTTGGCTCGGGTGGTGAGCGGCTTCTGCCCGGTGATGATGCCGAGGTCGTTGATGGCGCCGTCAAGCAGCTTGGCCTGATCGGTCGCGGCGCCGACACCCATGTTCAGCACGATCTTCTCGAGCCTCGGAACCTCCATGATGTTGCCGAGGCCGATGGTCTCTTTGAGCTGCGGGCGGATCTCGTCGTTGTAACGCTGCTTGAGACGAGGGAACGCCGTGGTCGCGGTGCTCATGCGATATCACCTTCACATTTGCGGCAGATGCGCACCTTGGTGCCATCAGGCTCGAATCGGAACCCGATGCGGGTGGGCTTGCCACACGCCGAGCAGACGATGGCGACGTTCGACACCGGCATGGGCATCTCTTTGTCGATGATGCCGGCCTGCATGGTGCCGCTCTTGGCCTTCTGGTGCTTCTTGGCGATGTTGAGACCGTCGACGACGACCTTGCCCCTGGCGGGGTAGGCGAACGTCACGGTGCCGGTCTTGCCGCGGTCCTTGCCCGCGAGCACCTGCACTCGATCACCCTTGCGGATCTTCATCTAGAGCACCTCCGGCGCCAGCGAGACGATGCGCATGAACTTCTTGTCCCGGAGCTCGCGCCCCACCGGACCGAAGATGCGTGTGCCACGCGGCTGCTGCTGATCGTTGATGAGCACCGCCGCGTTTTCGTCGAACTTGATGTACGAGCCGTCCGGGCGGCGCTTCTCTTTCTTCACTCGAACGACGACGCACTTGACGACCTCGCCCTTCTTGACCTGCGCACCGGGGATGGCGTCCTTGACGGTGGCCACGAAGATGTCACCGATCGAGGCGTAGCGGCGACGCGAGCCACCGAGCACCTTGATGCACAGCACCTCTTTGGCGCCACTGTTGTCAGCCACCCGAAGGCGGGTTTCCTGCTGGATCATCGGGCCCGCTCCAGAATTTCGAGGATGCGCCAGCGCTTGAGCTTCGACAGCGGCCGGGTCTCCTGCACCCGCACCTTGTCGCCGACGTTGAGGTCGTTGGCCTCGTCGTGGACGAACAGCTTGGTGGTGCGCTGAACCGTCTTGTTGTAGCGAGGGTGGCGCACCCGATCGGTGACGGCGACCACTGCGGTCTTGTCCATCCCGTTCGACGTGACCAGGCCCTCGCGGACCTTGCGGGTGTTGGTGCGGGGCTCGCCCGCCTCCGTCGTGTTCTCGTCAGCCATCAGGCCGTCTCCTCGGTGGTCGCGGCGCCG
>JAYUBX010000140.1:0-2182 GCA_043740665.1 Candidatus Neomicrothrix sp. | reverse complement strand
GTGCGGCCGGCGAGTTCACCCACGTCGCCGCCAACCGACTCAACCAGCAACGCCGCCGTGATGCGCTCGAGCAGTTCCGCCAGGACGCTCGGTCGACGGTCGACGTGCAGCAGTTGCTCAACCTCGGCACCCCGCAGGCCGTCCACCGCTTGCGTACCCGAGGCAAGATCATCGGGCGGCCGATCGGCAATGCCACCTGGTTTCCAGCCTGGCAGTTCGACGGCGGCCAGCTTCGGGCCGAGCTCGCCGAGATCCTCCGCTTGCTCAGCTACTTCACCAACGACACGGTCGCCGCCGACCGCATCATGCGCCTGACCCGTGACGACCTCGGGGGCCACAGCATCGCCGACGCGCTCGATCGTCCGGCCACGGCCGATCAGGCGTGGGCTGTCCTAGCCGAGCTCGCCAGCTGACGATCGGCTCGTCGATGTACGACTCGATTGCTGACACCCGACCAGCCGGATTGCGTCGCCGCAGCTTACCGGCCGGCACCGAACTGTGGCGGGTCGACACCGCGCCGAGCGATAGCTGGAGCTGGACCGGGTTCGCCACACCCCGCCACCGTTTCGACTCGGCCACGGGGGCGTTTCGCACCCGCTACGCCGGCACCAGCCTGCGGGGCGCCATGCGCGAGCGATACTTCGCGTCGGGCCGCTACATCCCTGACGACCACCATCACCACGGGTTGGTGCAGCTCACCATCAACCGACCGTTTCGCGTGCTCGATCTGCGGACTGAAGCCAACCTCGACGCGCTCGGCATCGATGACCGCATCAGCACCAGCCACGAGCCGGCCGTCTGGAGATTCGGCCTCCGTCTGGCCGATCAGGCCCGCCGGTGGTGGCCCCAGCTCGACGGCATCGTGTACCGCTCACGCACCACCCCGACGACCTCGATCAACGTGGCCTTCTTCGCTGCTGACGCGTTCGAGATCACGTCGCGGCCGCTCGTCGCCAGTGGCGCCGATCTCGACGACCTCGTGCTACACGACCACTTCACCATCGGCTTCGACTACTGAGCCGAACCCACCTGACCGCCGGCGCTACTTGGCTGGGGCGATCGAGACGAGCTCGATGACGAACCAGAGCGACTCGTCGGGTGAAATCTCGGTGGACGGCGGGTTGGCGCCGTAGGCCAGCGCGCTGGGGATGCCGATCAGGCGGGTGCCACCGGCTTGCATGCCGGTGATGCCAGTGCCGAAACCGGGGATCACCGAGCCGACCGCCAGGGGGATCGGCGTCGGCGTGCCCGACTTGTAGGACGAGTCGAAGATCTTGCCGGTCGAGCAGGCCACGCCGATGTAGTTGACGGTCACCGAATCGGTGGCGGTCACGGCCGGGCCGGTGCCGACCTTCAGGTCCTTGGTGAACAACGACGTCGGCGGCGGGCCGACGACGACGTCGACGGCCGGGGCGCCGGTGGGCAGCGGGTCGGACGTGGCGACGCACGGCTGGTCGGCCACCGACGGTACGGCGGGGACGGTCGACGTCGGGATGGTCGACGGCGTGGGGGCCGAGGCGACGGTCTTGGCGTTGTCGTTGGTGCGAACCAGAAATCCGAGGATCACCACGGCGCCGATCACGACGACCAGCAGCACGGCCACGAGGGTCTTGGTGGTGGCCGTGTCGCGAGCGATCTGGTCCAGCACGAAGGCTCGGTCGTCGGCCTCGGTCGGCTCGGCACGGTCGTCGCCGTCCGGGCTAGCGTCGTCGTTGGCTGAGCTGGTCGCATCCGAGCCGCCCAAGGACGTGCTCCTGATGGTCTCGGCGTCGTTGCGGTCGTCGGTGTTGTCGTTGTCCATGGTTCGGTCCACCCTCTGGCTGTCGATCGGGCCGCAACCTAGTCGCTGACCCGGCAAGCCTTGGTTCACCCCGGCGACACCTCGCGGACGGCCAGGCGATCAGCGGCGAGCCAGTGACCGTCGCTCACGACGGTTGACCATGACCGCCGCCAAGCCGACCAGCACCAGTGCGAGGCCGACCTCGACCAGCACCAGCGACGCGCCGCCAGTGACGGGCAGCGATCCGTTGGGCGAGGTCGAGGTGGTGGTTCCGCCGTCCTGGCCGGTGGATGCGGGCAGCATGCCGAGTCCGGTCGTCGACGTGGTCGACGATCCTGCTCTCGTGGTCGAGGTGGTCGATCCGCCCGCCGTGGTCGAGGTGGTCGACGAGCTGGGATCGGT
>JAYUBX010000139.1:0-21044 GCA_043740665.1 Candidatus Neomicrothrix sp. | reverse complement strand
GTCTGGTCGGCGAGTTGCTGGCTGCTGGATTCGTCGAGTTGGCGATCTCGGTGGCCCACGCCGGACGGGCACCAGGTCTGCCGCTCCACCATCGCGATCCGTTCGACCGAATGCTCGTGGCCCAAGCACAGCTCGAGTCTCTTGTGCTTGTCACCGCGGATCAGTCGCTGAACCCGTACGACGTGGAGATCCTCGACGCTCGACGTTGAGGCGGCGACGAATCGACCGTGCGACTTGTGACCTCAGACTCGGATGACGGTGAGCCGGGGCAACGAGGGGTAGTCGTCATCCTGGGTGACGACGGGAACCTCGAGCGCCATCGTGGCCGCGGCGATCCACGAGTCGTTCACCGGCATCTGTTGACCCCGATCCCGCAACATCACTCGCCGCGTGGCCCATGACGCAGCAACGTCGTCGTCGACGGCGCCCGGCTGCATGGCGAGTGCCTGGGTGAGCGTCACCAGGCGGCGAGCTCGGGCTTCGCTGTCCATCGCGACGAGCACGCCGGCCCGCAGCTCACCGATCGTGATGGCCGAAACGGCCAGCTCGTCCGGCACGGCGGCCTCGTTGAGGGCTCGGCTGGTCTCGCGTGCGATGAAGAGCGAGGTGTCGGCGAGACCGCGGGTCATCGAAATCGCAGATCGTCTGTGGTCTCATCACTGATCTCGGCCAGGTCACGAGCCAGGCCGGGGTCGGCCTGATAGGCGACGATCTTGGTGAGGAACTCAGCTCGGGGCAGCCATCGGGGTCGGCGACCGACTGGTTCGAGGCGGGCCACGGGACGACCATCGACGGTGATCACGACGGTCTCACCCTGCTCGACCCGATCGAGCAGGGCTCGTGAGCCATTGCGAAGTTCCCACGAGGCGACCTCGGTCATGCGACAACCGCAGCAGGATGTGACACCCGTGCCGATCACTGATGCGGGTTCGATCATCCCGCCCGACGGAGGGTCAGGTGTGCTCGACCGGGCTGTCGATGAGCTGCGCACGCAGGGCGGCCCGTGCGCGCACCAGGCGGAGTTTCATAGCCGCCAGACTGATGTCGAGTTGGGTGGCGGTGGCGGCGCCGCTCAGGCCGTCGATGTCGTGCAGCACCAGGATCTCGCGATCCCGCGGTTCGAGCTGGCCGAGCGCGTCGCGCACGCTGGCGACCAGTTCGTTGCGGGCAGCCAGGTCCTCGGGGCCGAGATCATCGCTGCGAACCGCGGCCAACGCGCTGGAGTCGACCTGTTCGCCCAGGGTCCGTCGCCGACGGGCGACCGGTCGCAGCAATTGGCGACAGGCGTTGCGGACGGTGGTGAACAACCCGGTCGAGATGTTGGCATCACCGCGAAACTGATGTGGCGATCGGGCGAGGGCGACAAACGTGTCCTGAACAGCGTCATCGAGATCGACGTCGCGACAGACGGCCCGGCCCGTAGCGGTACACCAAGTCGTGGTAGAGCAGAACGAGCTCGGCGAGCGCGTCGTCGTCGCCGGCGCAGGCCCGGCGTACGACCTCGTCGTGCTCGTCGGGCCTCCGGAGGGTCACGTCGGCGGGCTACCTGCGCTCTCGTTCCGGGGTCCGGGCGCCACCGTGAGCCGACACCCGTCCTCGGTGCACACTCGCTGAACACGCCGACGCGACACGGTCTGGACGAGCCTGATCGTCCAGCACATCGGACAACCTCGCAAGGCGACGATGCCGAGAACGGCGGGGGCCAGGGCCACCCAACCAATGGCGGGCCAGAGATACCAGGCCAGGGCCAGCGGACCGAAGCCAGCAATCCGTCGCCACAGATGCGAACCCACCGATCGACTGGCGAACGAATACTCGTGGCGTTCGTCGGGGGGATGCTCAGTAGATGGCACCGCTGGGGCGACAGCCGAGATCAGGGTGAGACACGGCCGGCCTTCTGGTCGAGGGTGCGGCCGACCATGGCGCACGCCGGGCACCACCCGACGAGCCCGGTCGCGACCATGATTGCTCCGCCGGTGCCGAGCAGGACTCTGGCCACAAGGGAGGCAACGGCCACGGCGGCGATCAGCATCGCCGCGCCGGCCACAACTCGCGACCACTGTCCCCACTGACGGATGTTCTTGCGGTACAGCGTCTTCGACATGACGGCTCCGATCGGATGCAGGACCGGTCGGCCTGACTCAGTGGTTAGATGCACGAGCGCCGAAAGGGATTCGCGTGGCTCCGGATGTGCTGGCGGGCGTGCGGGGTCCTCGGTCGCTCGCCGATTCGGGTGCCGTGGCCGACGGTACAAGCCCGCCGAGCCCGCCGGGCCTGACTACGTCCGTGCCGCGCTCACCCGCATCGACGCCGCCGGCCCCCATCGGGTCGTGGCCTACAACATCGCTTCCGTCGATTTCGACCTGACCATCGCGATCGATCGATCGAGCCCGGCCGGGCTTGGCCTGGATCGGCGAGCCCGACTGGGCACCTCATATCGCACCGTTGCCCTTCGACGCCGTGACCGGAGACGGTGGTCAGCCGAGCTCGCGGAGCAGGTCGTTCATCTCACGTCGGAATCGCCGGAGCTCATCGCGGTGCTGTAAGGAGAGCGCCGAGAGAACTGCCTCGCCGTGCTCGGTGATGATGGTGAGGTGGCGACGGGCATCGGTCGGATCGACGACCGTTTCGACGAGCCTCGCAGTGGCGGCTCGTTGCACCAGCTCGACGGCCGAGTGGTGCTTCAGCTGGAGTCGATCGGCGAGGTCGGAAATGGTGGGTGGCCCCTCGCCGTCCCATCCCTTGACCGCCAGAATGAGCTGGTGCTGGGCCGGCGTGATGCCTGCGTCCCGGGCCGCGTCCTCCGAGAACCGTTGGAAGACGCGCAGCGCGTGGCGGAACTGAGCCAGCGATCGGTAGTCACTCAGTGACAGCGGCGAGCCCGTCATGGCCCGTCCTCGGCGTGGCTGGCCCGGGGGCGTTGGGTCTCGATCATGGCGAGTGGGCTGGTGAGCAGCAGGGCGATGAGGGCGGCGATGAGGGTGACCGGCAAGAGCGGAAGCCCGGCCATCTCGGTCACGACCAGGGTGGTACCGAGTGGCGTCTTCGTGACGCCGACGCACAACGCGACCATCATCCCGGCCATCAGGACCGATTCGTTCGATCCGGTGAGGCCGAGGTGGGCGAGCTGGCCGAATGCGGCGCCCATGAAGAACAGCGGGATGATGAACCCACCCTTCCAACCGGCGGCGAGCGTGACCGTGGTACCGATCAGCTTGGCGACCACGGCCACCGCCAGCGCGCCGGCCGCCAGGCGGACGTCGAGGATGCCGGAGAGCTGCGACTCACCGAAGGTGAGCGCGTAAGGCGACCAGATACCGAGTAAGCCGAGCGTGAGCCCGCCCACCACGTACCGGGCGGACCGAGGGAAGACCCCGAACAGTCGACGGGCGACGTGCGTTGTCGCTCCGAATATCGCCGCACCCAGTGCACCGATCACGCCGATGCCGACGGCGGTGACCAGATCGACGGCGTGGAGGGCACCGACTGGAGGGAAGGTCCACATCGGTTCGATGTTGAGGCCGCTGAGCCAGAGGTACACGGCGTAGCCGCAGAGTGCGCCGGTCACCGCCGGGATCAACGCTTCGTAGTACTGCAGTCCGCGACGGTGGAGGATCTCGAGTGCGAACAGGGCGGACCCAATGGGTGCGCCGAACAGCACCGTGAAACCCGCGGCCATGCCGGTGATGGTCAGGATCCGGACATCGGGTAGGGATCGGCCCATCCGGGTGCCGACCCAGGTGCCGATGGTTCCGGTGGTCTGCACCAAGGGGGCTTCGGGACCCATGGCCGCCCCCGACGCGACGCAGAGCAGCGAAGCGGGCAGGAGCGAGCGGAGCCGGCGGACGTCGTCGGCGCCACCGAGTACGTGGATGTTGTCGACCAGCAGTTCGACGTTGCCGGTCTCGCCGCCGATTCGGCTGATCAGGGCAACGGCTCCGCCAACCGCAACCAGGATGGCCAGTTGAACCGAGGCGGTGTGATGGCCAGGCCCCATGAAGGACTGGAGACCGTGGAGTGTCGCGACGTAGGCGGCGCCCACCAGCCCGCCGGCGAGGCCGACGGCCACGACGGCCGGGCCCAGCCCGGTGCGAAGTTGTTCGACGGCACCCGCCAATGATCGACGGTCGAGCGGGGAGGCCATAAGAATATCGTAACACGATAGATCTCGTGCGCCACGCCGGTCGTCAGTTGGTCAGAGCAGTGCGCCGATCATCGCATCGGCGACGAGGGTGGCGTAGCGCTTGACCGACCAGCCCCGACGAAGCACGAGCAGCTCGTACAGTTCGGGCGCGCTGTAGGTCCAGAGCACATCGGCGGTCGCGGCCACGGTGAGGCCGGCGCGGAGATGTCCGCCGGCGTGCAGGCGCTCGGCGTTCACGCGCATGCGGCCGAGACGTTCGGCATCCAGCTCGATCAGCAGGTCGGCAACCTCGGGATCGGTTACCCCAGCGTCGCGAACGAGCAGGAGGACGGGCGCGACGCGAGGCATGACTTCGGCGGTCAGAGCGCCCCAGGCCGCGATGATTGAGCGTCCGTCATGGTTGCCGCCGTGGAGATCGTCGGACCGGGCCTCGGCGGGCTCTGCTTCGGTGCCTTTGAGTGCCTGCTCGCGAATGGCTCGGATGAGGCCGGGCTTTCCGCCAAAGGATTTGTAGATGGTGTCGTCCGAGACGCCGACGTCAGCGGCGATCGAGGAGATCGTCGTCGTGGCGTAGCCATCAGCCAGAAATCGGTGCGCGGCGGCGTCGATCACGGCGACGCGAGTACGGGCGGCCTGTTCGTGACGGCGGCTGGCGTTATACGGCCGCTTGTCGGGAAGTGGCTCCTTGACGCGGGTCGGGTCTGCGTCCATAGTGAAGTTCATTCTAGTTAACTAGAATGAAAAAGCGAGCGATGGAGAGGCCCATGCCGACGGACGAACCTCACGCCTTGATCGAGCGCCTGCGGCAGGCGACCAACGACCACGATCTGGATGCCATCGCCGCGTGCTTCGCTCTCGACTACGACAATCAGACGCCGGTTCACCCCGCCCGGGGCTTTTGTGGGCGAGATCAGGTGCGGCGCAACTGGGAGCAGATCCTGGCGTTCGTCCCCGACCTGCACGCCGAGGTTCTGGCTCGAGCGACCGACGGAGCGACGGCCTGGACCGAGTGGGTCATGCGTGGCACGCGTCTCGACGGGACTGCTCATGAGATGCGCGGCGTGATCATCTTCGGCGTGGACGGCGGCCTCGCCACGTGGGCCCGCTTCTATCTCGAGCCAGTCGACCCCCTCGACGTCGGCACCGTCGACGATGCAGTTCGACAGCAGGTGGTCCGGTGATCCTCGTGGCTGGTGGCACTGGTCGACTCGGCTCGGTTCTCGTGCCTCGCCTCGCCGCCCAGGATCAGGACGTGCGGGTTCTGACTCGCGATCTGGCCAGAGCGGGGCACCTGCAGGGTGTTGCCACCGAGATCGTCGTCGGCGATGTCCGTGACCCAGCGAGCTTGACCGCCGCGCTGGACGGAGTCGCCACCGTGGTATCGGCGGTCCACGGCTTCGCTGGCCCGGGCCGGGTGACCCCCCAGTCCGTCGATCGAGATGGCAACGCCAACCTGATCGCCGCCGCCGAACGAGTCGGCGCCGGCATGGTGCTGATCTCCGGCGTCGGGGTCGCGCCCGACAGCCCGATGGAGCTGTTTCGGGCCAAATACGAAGCGGAACAGCACCTCCGGGTCAGCGGCTTGGATTGGACCATCGTCCGGCCGACGGCATTTCTCGAACTGTGGGCCGAGATCATGACGAAGCCCATCGTCCTGGGTCGCGGCGACAACCCCATCAACTTCGTCTCGGTGGTCGATGTCGCCGCCGTGGCCGATCGCGCCGTCATCGAGACCAGTTGGCGCGGGCGGACGCTGGAGGTGGGTGGACCGCACGACCTCACCTTCAATCAGCTCGCCGAACTCCTGCAGGCTGCTCGCGGTCATCGGGCCCGGATTCGTCACGTGCCCCGGTCGCTCTTGCGCCTGGCCGCGCCCTTCGCTCGACCGGCTCGGGCGGCACTGGCCATGGACACGTGCGACATGACCTTCGATGCCGCGGCCCACCGGGAGGGCTACGCCGACCTTCCGTTCACCGATGTCGAGACCGCCCTGACCCGAGCGGGCACGACCGCCGACCGTTGAGCGGGTCCGAAGCGCGCCTGGTCAGGGTGTTGGCTGAGTCTGACGGGCGCGGCGCAAAGCAGCCGAGGGTTCAGGTGCTTCGCGTCCCCTCAGCAGCAGAACCGCCGCGGCGAAGGTCTGTCGGAGGCCGGACCGGTAGCCGCGTCGAGTCCTTCGACGTCGAGCCCGGCGGCGACCAGATCGAGGAGCGGGTCACCGTCGCCGCAGCCGATCTCGAGGGCCGGTTCACCCATCATCTTCACGAACCGCTGGTAGATGTGCGGATCAGGCGGGGCCGACCGAAGCGCGGCTTACGCCGGCGCCACGATCCCGGTGTAGAAGAGCTCGGGTGGCGGCGAGGTCATGGGCCGAGTCTGGCAGAGCGGTGTGAGTCAGCGCGGCTCGAAGGCGAGGTCGAAGCGCGTGACGGCGCCGGCGAAGATATTGGCCTCGATGGCCGGGGGCGTGATGACGCGAAGGTTCGTCCATCGACGAGGGAGCGTGGCGAAGAGCAGGCGGAGCTCGAGCCGGGCCAGGTTGGCGCCGACACAGAAGTGGGTGCCCTGGCCGAACGCGACATGGGGGTTCGGGTCGCGTCGGATGTCGAACTCGAACGGCCGCTCGAACACTGCTTCATCTCGGTTGGCTGATGGATAGGCCAGCATCACCCGGTCGGCGGCCTGCACCGGCTGAGCGCCGATGTGGTCGTCGGTGAGCACGATCCTGAACATGTTGTTCAGTGGCGTCACCCAGCGGATGACCTCCTCGACGAGCCCGTGGACCAGGCTCGGGTCGGCGGCCGCGGCTTCCCATTGGTCGGGGTGTTCGGCCAGGATCGCCAGGCCCCGGGCGATGGCCGTGCGCGTGGTCTCGGCACCCCCGGCGATGAACAAGCCGGTCTCGTGCATCATCGTCATCGCATCCATGTCGGCCCCGGCCCAGACCGAGATCAGATCGTTGGCGGGACAGCCCTTGCGCTCGGCGGCCGTCCGTTCCAGCAGCGGGTTGAACTCCATGATGGCGTTCATCACGCCCATCAGCGCGTCGTTGTCGAAGGCAATGGCGTCGGTGCGCATCAGCCGCTCGGACCACGACTGGATGTCCTGCCAGCGGTCCTCGGGAATGCCGAGCAGGTCGGCGGTGAGGCGCGACGGCAGCTGGGCCGCGAGGTCATGCACTACTTCGAGCTGGCCCGCATCAGCCACGGCGGCGACCAATTCGTCGATGCGTGATTGCAGGAACGCCTCGTCCTGCTGCACGGCTCGCGGGGTGAACCGTCGGCTGACCAGGCGACGTTGCTCGAGGTGCTCGGGGTCGTCGAGTGCAATGGTGTTCGACTCGTCCGGGTTCAGGTTGGCCCGATAGGCGCCTCGGGACGAGAACACGTGACTGCGGCGTTCGACGTCGATGATGTCGGCGTGGCGGGTGACGACCCAGACGCCGTTGGCATCGCGATAGACGGGTGCCTCTCGGCGCGCCCAGGTGAAGAACTGGTGCACCTGGTCGAGGTCGACCCACCAGCCGGGGTCGAGCAGGTTGGCCGGGGGCGCATCCGTGGCGGTCATGTTCGGAACCTATCCCCGAATGACTTCACCGCTCTGCCCTACGTGGCTGAGCGGGTCGGACCCGGATGGGAAGCGGTGCTGAACCAGCTCGCCATCCTCTCCGGATCGGATGGCATCGCCTCGACGAAGTGATCCCGATTATCAGTATGGCCGCTTGAGGCCTCTGAACATCGGGAAGTGTTTCAGGTTTGATGTCGCCAGCTCGGCGCCCTGGTCGATAGCGGTGGCGGCGATGATCAGATCGTTGGGGCCGACGCCAGTGTGGCTTCGCCGGAATTTCCGGCCAAGTTCGCCGGCGTCACGAGCGATCGACTCGCTGACCGATACCCACGTGAGCCCGGCGAAGAGCCGCTCGGCCAATGCCCGTTCGTTGGAGCGCAGGCCGCAAAGAATCTCGACGCGAGTGATCTCAGAACACGATGGTTGGACTTCGAGACCTACGAGCCACACGCTCGCCGACGGCTCGTCGCGCAAGACGTCGATGAGGACGGTCGTGTCGAGCACCATGGTCATTGGCTACGCCATTGTCGCTCGAGGGCGTCCTTGCGGGCATGGTCGCCGGATCGGATGGCTTCGACGTAGTCCTCGCCCGAAGGAAGTCGAGGGATTGCCCCGGCAGTTGCGGTCACCGCCTCGCGAAATGATCGGAGCCGGGCCTCCTTGGTGCGCCATCGAGGTAGCGCTCGATGGCCTCGCGAATGAGGTCGGACTTCGTGCGGGCCGTTGTTGCTGCTCGTTCGGCGAGCTTCTGGTCCTGGCGTTCGTCGAGGTAGATCTGTGTCCGCTTCACGATGTATGACCATACATCGCCTTGATAGGAATGGGTTGGTGACGGGGGACAACTCCACCCCGATCAGTTTGATGGGGCAGCGATCGGCTCGAAGCGCACGAAGGTCGAGTAGTCGTAGATCGCCTCGTAACCCATGCGCAGGTAGATGGGGGCGCCCATGGGGGAGGCCTGCAGGGTGACGGCCCGGGCGCCGTCGGCGAACGCCCGGTTGGTGACGGCCCGCGTCACGGCCTCGCCGAGACCCGACCCTCGGGCCGCTTCGGTGGTGCCCACCCAGTAGACGCCAGCGATCGAGTGGCTCAGCATGACTTGGGCCGTGGCGACCGCCTGGTCGTCGAGGTAGGCCACGACGGTGTGCACATGGGGAACCAGGCACTGCTCGGGGTTGGCGATAGCCGTCGTGACCGTTCCCACGGGAAGGCCGACCGACGAATAGGCCTGGTCGCTCACGGCTACGAAGTCGTGGAACGTGGGGTGATCGTTGACCCACCGCAGGGTGGTCCGTGGGGGCAGCGGCCGGTCATCGAGGCGGTGCCGGCACACCATCTCCGGCGAATGCAAGAGCGCGACGAGGCCAGCGGCCTGGGCGGCGGCGACCAGATCGGCGTCCTCGGCGACATCGTCTCGCACGGCGATCGAATAGCCCCGGTCCGTCGCGCCGAAGAACGAGTCGGCCCGGGCGATCACGTCGGCGCCCGGCACGCGGGGGTCGAGCCGCCATACGCCGTTGAACATCACCGGGAAGGGCGACGGCGAGGTGTGGAACAGCAGGCCACCTTCTTCGCGGAGCACACCCGCGGTACCGCCCTGGCGAGTGAGTTCACGGCTGAACTCGACGTAGTTGAGGTGTCCGAGGGCCGCGAGGGTGTCATCGTCAAGGGCGGGCATGGCCTCAGTATGGCGGCTGCGGACTCGGCCGTTCGTCGGTCTTCGCGGGCTTGAGGCTGCAGGTTTGGCCGGGCCCAGTTCTACGATCCGTCGGTGCAGATCTCGGCCTGAGAACCGAGGCCCCGTGAGCGACGTGTATCGGGGAAGGTAGTGACGATGTCCCTGCGAGTGCCCCCTCGTTGGTGGCCACTGGGGCTCTCGGTCCTCACCCTTGTGGTTACGAGGGGGATCCTCGTGTCCCGTTGCCCGGCCATCGGCCTCGTACCCGGCGTACCTCATCACGCTGCTCGTGGTGGCCTGCGGTGCGATCGGTGTAGCAGCGGCGAGCGGGCTCAGTCGGTCGGCGGCCCACCCCACGAAGTCGGCAGCATCCGCTCCCAGGTGGCGTCGCATCGACGACGGCTACCAACGCCATGGCCGGTGCGCCGGGCGTAACGGTGACCGATTCGGCGACCCGCATCGAGCTGCGTCCGACCGGCACGGAGCGCGCCACCGGCCTGGTCTTCTACCCGGGTGCGCTGGTCGACCCTCGGCTGTCGGTGGGAGGGATCCTCGGCTGAGCGGCTTGTTGCAGTGGGCGTCGTACCCGAACTCGAGGATCGCGGCCAAGACCTCGTTGGCGGTCACGTCGATCTTCGGGTCGAACGACGGCTTGGCCACACCGGCCAAGATCGACGACGCCAAGCAAAGGCTTCCTCCGGACACGCAGTACGTCGAAATTCAGGGCGGAATCCATTCGTTCTTCGGCGACGACGGCCCGCAGGACGGCGACGGCACCCCCGCCGTCAGCCGAGAAGATGCCCAACGTGGGATTCAAGCGGCCGCCTGGCCCTGCTGCAGCGGGTCGAGGCTTCGCCGGATCCCTGATCTGCGACCGGCGGTGTGGTGCCGCTCGCCTTGCCTGAGAGGCGGGGAGCTCGGGTATCGCGCCCAGCTGTTGCAGTAGGCTCAGAGCGTTGTACTGGACCCACGACTCGACGATCTTGACCCTGACGAAGCAGTTCAGGTCCATGCCCGTGTAGGCGATGGTCCGGCCGGTGGGTTGGGCGCCCAGGAAGACGCCCAGATGGGTTCCCTCGGCCGAGAATCGGGTCATGACCAGATCGCGCTCGGCCAGTTCTTCGTCGATGAGGTCGAGTCGGCCCTGCCCCCATATCTCGAGCAGCACTCGCCTGCCCGACGACCCGGTTGGCATCGACCTCGTCACGCGTTGGCATCCGGCGAAGGTAGTGGGCCCGTCGGGGCGGGCGGGTTTGTTGATGTGATGGAATGGGCCGACTGCCGGAAGTTCGAAGGCCAGGACATGAATGATCGACCGATGACGATCACCACGCGGCCCGCGGGCGAAGATCCGATTGTTGGGCACGACCTTCGGGCGACGGTTGCTGAGCGTCGCATGCGCGGCAAGGCCGCTCGTAAGCATGCCCCGAGGAGTGGACATGCTCGATGGAATGAGTCCGAGCGAGGCCACGATGCGGTGGCGACGATCGTGGCCCAAAATGCCATCCGGGTCCCTGAACTGATTCCAATCCGACACGGCCGCATGGCCGCGTCGCCTTGGACCTTCTACCGGGGTGCGGCGGCGGTCATGGCGGCTGATCTGGCGTCACAGCCCGACAGCGGACTTGTGGTCCAGTTCTGCGGTGACGCCCACGTTCTCAACTTCGGGCTGTGGGCCACGCCCGAACGAAACCTGTTGTTCGACCTTCGCGACTTCGACGAGACCTTGCCTGGCCCCTTCGAATGGGACGTCAAGCGCCTGATGGCCAGTCTGGTCGTGGCCGCCCGAGAAGGCGGGATGAAGTCGGCAACGGCCGACCGGGCGGTGCACGCTTCGGTCGAGGCCTATCGCCGGCAAATGACTCGATTCGCCGGCGCTCACGAGTTGGAGATCTGGTACGACTCCACGCCGGTCGACAGTCCGCTCGGGTATTTCGAGCCGGCGGATCGCGGTCTGGTGTCAACCCATATCGAGAAGCAGGCCAAGCGCCGCACGAGTCGGGGGGCCTACGCCAAGCTCACCCGGATGGTCGGTGGTCGGCCCCGGATCGACGAGGATCCGCCGATTCGGGTCGCGATCGACGACCAAGAGCAGCAGTGATTCGAGGACGAGTGTCTGGCGCAGTACCGGCTGACCCTTCCCGAGGATCTTCGCAGTCTGTTCGATCGCTTCACGGTGGTCGATGTTGTCCGCCAGGTCGTGGGGGTGGGCAGCGTCGGGATGCGGGTCTACCTGGTGCTGCTCGAGGGCCGGCTCGGCGATGATCCACTGTTCCTGCAGGTGAAGCAGGCTGGCGCGTCGGTGTACGAATCGGCGAGTCGAGATTGCGCTCACTCGCACCACGGCGAGCGGGTCGTCGCCGGCAAGCGTCACCTGCAGAGCGCCACCGACATGTTCGTCGGTTGGGCGTCGTTTGACGTGCGCGACTTCCAGGTGCGGCAGTTCCGCGACATGAAGATCATTCCGGACATCGACTTGCTCATCCCCCGCCTGGTCGAGTTCGCGACCGCGTGCGGCGAAACGTTGGCCCAGGCCCACGCTCGCACCGGTGATGCCGTCGCCATCAGCGCCTACATCGGTAAGGTTGACGGGTTCGGCGAGGCCATGGGTGAGTTCGCCCGCCGATATGCGGACCAGAACGAGCGAGACCACCGCCAGCTGACCGAGGCCATCGCTGAGGGTCAGGTAGCGAGCGATACGGGCTGGTAGCCGGGCGGGGGCTGAATCCGGGTCGCTGCGCGGTGAGTGATCTGGTCGTCAGTCGGTCCGATCGACCGTGTTCAGCTCGGTCTCGAGATAGCCGATGGCTCGGACGAACGTGGCCCGTTCGTCGGGGGTGAGCCGTTGAAGTGTTGCCACGTCACCGCCACCGAAGCGCGTCGTGACGGTGACGATCGGGTGGTCGTGACCGGTCAACTCGACCTGCACGGTCACACTCGGCCGCGGCATCTGACGGTAACCGTCGTCGCCGACGATGACGGCGTGACTGTGTCGGCCGAGGTCGATCTCGATCGCCGCTAGTGGGGAGTGTCGTTGGCCGAGCTAGGAGCCGGCCTGCTCAACCACGTGGCGGTCACCGCTCGGTTCGACCGGGCCTAGGTTCGCCGGTGCGGCGGAGGCCGTCAGCTGATCGCCCGCCGGCCTCGCCGGCGTCGCACCACGGCCCACGCAACCAGGCCAACCGCCAGCAGCACGCCGCCGCCGAACAGCACCAACTGCCAAAGTTTGCCTTCGGCTTCTTGGGCGCCAACTCGGGTCGGTATGGGGTTGGCACCGTGATAGTCGAGCAGGTCGAGGTAGAGGCGGCGTTCTCCGTCGGGGGTGCCGGCCTGGCCGGGCAGGAAGCCGTGGTGCACCATCCACACGCCCCCGGGATTGGCGAAGAACTCCTGGCCGCCCGGTCCGGTGTAGTCCTGGGCCGACTTCATCCAAGGTGTGTTCGACGGTTTGGTGCACGGGCCTTCGATGGTGGTGCACAAGGCGATGCCGACCGCGTAGGCGGCGCTGTTCCAGTTGTTGGCCGAGTAGAACAGCTCGTAGTCGGGCCCAGCCTTCACCATCGACGGCCCTTCGACGACCGAGCCCTCCCAGGGCTGGTCGTTGGTGATGAGTGCGTTGGCCGGTCCGGCGGTCGAGAGACCGTCCGAGCTCACTGCCTGCGAGTAGATCGTGGTCGCCAGCCCGCAGCAGTCGCCGTCGCTCTTCCACAGCAGGTACGGCGTCGTGCCGTCCACGAACACGCTGGGGTCGATTGCCCCGCCCTCGGTGAGGGGACAGATGAACGGAGCGGCCGAATCGTCGGTGAAGGGCCCGGCCGGGGCCGTTCCGACCGCCCGCGAGATGCATTGCAGTCGCGGCTGACCCGCGGCAGGCGGGGGAGCGGGGGTGCTGTAGTAGAGGACGAACTGGCCGTCGGGCCGGGCCCACACCGAGGGTGCCCACTGGAAACCCTTGGCGGTCCACGACGGCAAGGTGGGTAGGGCATCGCCGAGGTACTGGCCGTTCAGCACGTCGTTGTTCTGGATCTCGATCACCGGCACGTTGGCATCGACAGTGTTGGTTGCGTAGACGAAGATCGCCGAGGTCTCGGCCAACACGAACGGGTCGGCGAAATCTCCCGGCACGATCGGCTTGCCGTTGATGAGGCCGCCGACCAGGTTCAGGGGCAGGGTCCTTTGGGCGGCTGGGTCCTTGCCGACGGGTCCACGGGTCGGCAGTCGCTGCCCCGGCTGGGCGGCGGCTTGCTGCGGTGCCGTATGTGCGACGGGTGCGCTGATCGCTCGGGGAGCGCCGGCGGTCATCGTCGCTGGGACCGCCAGCGCGATGGCGGTCAAGCCGATCAGCCACCAGGCGCGCATGCCACCGCGGCGGCCGGTTGTCGACGGCAAGGGGCTGCCCAATCCGCCCGACCCCATGCCGTCACCCTAGTGATCGGTGACTCGGGTCGGTAACGCTAGGTGGCATACGCTAAGTAGGGTAGCGTCCGACCGACGACCGGAACCCAGGGAGATCAGCCCATGAGTGACTCGACCGAAGCGATCCAGTGCGACGCGTGGGTGGCCACCGATCTCGGTGACCCGACTGCGGTGCTCGAACGCCAGCAGGTCGAGGTGCCGGCCCCCGCGCCCAACGAGGTGCGGGTCGCGGTCGAGGCGTTCTGCCTCAACTTCAACGACATCGACATCATTCGTGGGCGCTATCTGACCTTGCCGCTGCCGGCTCCGTTCGTGCCGGGGATGGAGTCCGTGGGTGTGGTCGAGAGTGCCGGAGCCGGTTCGGAACATCTGCTCGGCCAGCGGATCGTCGGCATCCCGACCATGGCCCACGGCGGGTACGCGACCCACGCAATCGTCGATGCGGCCACCGCCCTCGAGATCCCACCCACGATGAGCAGCGTCGATGGCGCCGCCCTGCACTACCCGTTCCATCTGGGATGGTTCGCCCTCAACGAGCGCGCCCGCTTGCAGCCGGGCGAGACCCTGCTGGTGCACGCGGGTGCGGGCGGCACCGGTTCCGGGGCGGTGCAGATCGGCAAGGCCCTCGGCGCCCGGGTCATCGCCACCGCCGGCAGCGACGAGAAGGTCGAGTACTGCCTCGAGCTGGGTGCCGACCACGCCATCAACTATCGGACGACCGACTTCGTCGCCGCGGTCGAAGAACTGACCTACGGCAATGGTGTCGACGTGGCCTTCGATGCGGTCGGTGGCGACGTGACGGTGCAGACGTTCAAGTGCATGGGCTTCAACGGCCGGCACCTGATCGCCGGGTTCAGCGAGGACATCCAGCTCGAGCACGCCAACTATCTGACGCCCTGGCCCATCGCCTACGGCAACTTCTCGTTGTGTGGCGTGTGCCTCGTCTATGTCAACGACCCGCTCGGCGTTCGCCGCACCATGGGATTCAACTGGCCGTCACGGGCCGAGGGTCAGCACGCCCACGCCAAGATCCTCGAATTGCTGCGTACCGGCGTCATTCGCACGGCCATCGGCCGTGAGCTCACGTTCGACGAGATCCCCGAGGCCCTCGAGTCGATGGAGCGACGGGAGACCGTCGGTCGCCTGGTCGTCAGGCTCTGAGTAGGCCGGATCGCGTTGCCGGTACGACCGAAACGCGACAGATTGTCAGGCCGGATCAATTCTGAAGCAGGCTGACTCGCGTGCCGCACGTCCTCGAGTCACCCGAACTGGTGCGTATCCGGAGCGAGGCCGGCGTGCGCGCTCCCGAGTTTCGCTACCTCGATGAAGTCGAGTCAGGAACGCTCTGAACGGGGTTGCTCGAGATCGAAGAATCGCCGAAGTCGGGCGGATCGACGGGGGAGGGCACGCACCACCGGCAGGGAGAACACGAATGTCGACACGCTTCCGTAGCGGTCGTAGACGACGGTGTTGAGCTCGATGGCCAACACGATCGCCCGTCCCAGGATGAAGAACCTGCCGAGGGTGACCACCGTGACGCCGATGGCGCCGTACAGCTCGCTCGCCCGGTTGAAGCGGTCGGGTAGGTAGAACTCACTGATCGCCTGCATCCCGGTCAGGACGCCTCCCTCAGGATCGCGCCTGGCAGCACCGCAGCCGGGTCCTCGGTGCTGCTCGGCAGCAAGCAGCAAGGTGATGAGCCAGGCGGCGGTATAGATCGCGAACGCGGGACCCATCGACAGCGCGGCGGCACCGAGCCCGAGGTCCTCGCGGACTCGATTGGCCACGATGGCCACCATGCCCATTCCCGCCGCCAATCCCGCGATGGCGCCAATCACGCGCATGGACGACTTGCCGCTCATCGGCAGCTTCCAAGCCGAGTTGCTGATGGCGACCAACGCTCGGCTGAGCGACCACCCGGCGGTGAGCACACCGATCAGGCCGAGAACAGCGATGAGCAATGGGGTCTGGCCCGACTGACTGAAGGCCGAGCTCATTTGCCTGGCCAGGTTGCCCGACACGCCTGCGCCGTGTTTCACCTGTTCGGCGCTGATGAACCCCCAGGCGAAGCTGGCCAAGCCGACCAACAGCAGGAGCAGGGGAACGAAGAACGAGAACAGACGGAACGCCAACGCGCTGCTGGCCAGTGCCCCTGCCGATTCGGTGTCGCGGCGCAACAGGTCGACGGCCAATCCGATCACCGGCACGTTCTCGTAGCGGCTGAAGCGAACGAGGGCGAAGGCCTTGGCTCGTTCGACGAGTGGTGGCGGCTCGTCGCTTGGTTCAGTGGCGGGTTTCGCTGAGCAGAGCACCGTGTCCGTAGTGGGGATGGCCATTGAACGTGGCCAAGGTGCGATCGAACTTTTGCTCGACCTCCGAAGCGAAGTGCTCCTCAACCAGATGCAGGCGTCGCTCGCGTCGGTCAGCGTCCATGGTTCGACTCTCGGTCATCGGGTCGGTCAGATCAGGGTCGCGAGCCGACGTCGGCTTCGCTCGCCACGCGCAACCGGGTGAACCGCATCACGCCGTCGTCGACTGGTGACTTGCGGAACATCTTCTTGTCGTGGCCGTAGTTCTGCGGATTGATCCAGGGCTCGTGGTCGCCCTGCTTCGGTAGCAGGTGCATGGCCCGCTGCATGTAGCCCGACGTGAAGCCATCGATCCACGGTCGTTCGGGCATCGATCGATCTGACGCCCGAAGTCGCGGTGTGCTCTGCACCGTGCCGGTCTGGGTCATGTGGTTGAGCAGCCGGCAGACGTACTCGCACGTGAGGTCGGCGCGCAGGGTCCATGAGGCGTTGATGTAGCCGAACGACGACGCCAGGTTGGGGACGTCCGAGTAGGCGAAGCCCTTGTAGGTCCAGGTCTCCGAAAAGTCGACCGGTTCACCGTCGACCACGAAGTCCATCTCGCCGAGGGTCACCATGGCCAGACCGGTCGCGGTGACGATGATGTCGGCCTCGAGCACCTCGCCCGACTCGAGCTCGATACCCGTCTCGGTGAACGTGATGATCTCGTCGGTGACGACCGACGCCCGCCCCGAGCGGATTGCTTTGAACAGGTCGCCGTTGGGCACCAGGCACAGTCGCTGGTCCCACGGGTTGTAGCTCGGTGTAAAATGCCGATCGACGTCGTAGTCAGGGCCGAGCTCCTTCTCGACCATGCTGATGAGCTTGGCCTTGACCTTGTCGGGCTGGGTGCGGGTGCGCTGATAGATCAGCTGCTGCAGGGCGACGTTCTTGGTGCGGGTCAGCGAGTAGGCGACCTTCTCGGGCAGCACCTTGCGCATGGCGTTGGCCAGGCGATCCGTGTCAGGGCGTGACACCACATAGGTCGGTGAGCGTTGCAGCATGGTGACGTGGCTGGCCGTCTCGGCCATGGCGGGGATCAGGGTCATCGCCGTTGCGCCCGACCCGATCACCACGACCCGCTTGCCCCGGTAGTCGAGGTCTTCGGGCCACGCCTGGGGATGCACGACCTGACCCTGAAAGGTGTCGAGCCCCGGAAAGGTAGGGGTGTAGCCGCCCTTGTAGCTGTAGTACCCCGAGCACATGAACAGGTAGTTGCACGTCAACGAGGTGGTTTCGCCCGTGTCGGTGCGGTGGGCCTCGACGGTCCATCGGGCCTCGTCGGTCGACCATTCGGCCTTGGTGACCTGATGTCCGAATCGAATGTGCCGGTCGATGCCGAACTCGGCGGCGGTCTCTCGCAGGTAGGCGAGAATCGACGGGCCATCGGCGACGGCCTTCGTCGCCGTCCAGGGTTTGAAGCGGTAGCCCAGGGTGTGCATGTCGCTGTCGGACCGAACACCGGGATAGCGGAAGAGGTCCCAGGTTCCCCCCAGGTCGTCGCGACCTTCGAGGATGACGTAGGTCCGATCGGGGCACAGCGTCTGCAGGTGGTAGCCCGCGCCGATTCCCGAGAGCCCGGCCCCGACGACCAGGACATCGACGTGTTCGGCGGTCATGCGGGCGCCGTCGCCTGGATCGCCGCGCTCATGACGCCGATGCCGATCACGGCGCCGTGGGGGTCGACCACGACTGCTCCCCGGCCGAAGTCCATGTCGGTGGGCGGCATCAGGATCGATCCGCCGAGCTCGACGGCCTGGGCCGCCGACGCGTCGCAGTCCTCCTGATGCCGGCACCGACATGGGCTCACGTAGAGCGCCCAGAACAGAGGCATGTCGAGGTTCATCTGGGGCCCGAGTCCGGCGACCCGCTTGCCGCGCAAGGTGAAGATGCCATAGCCGCCGGCCTCGAGGCGTGGATCGATCTCGGCGGTCCAGCCCAGCAGTCCGCCATAGAACGCGGCCGACGCGCCGGTGTCCGGGCTGCCGAGATCGATCCACGAGGGCGTTCCCGGTAGGTATGACGTGCGTTCGGTCATGGCGGCTCCGGTGCGTTCAAGGGACGAGCCGACCCTAGCCCTGCGTCGGATTTGAAGGGAGTGCTGATGGCGGTCCTGCTGCTTCCCCCGAGCGCCACTCCGGCGTAGATCCAGGTCGGATTCTGACCTGGATCTACGCCAGAGTCCGCGGCTGATGGCGACATCGAGCGGGTGGTCGAGCTGGTGGCCGAAATCCGACCCTGATCGAGCCGACTCGACTCAAGGCCGTCGTCGGATTCGCCGACATCACAGCGCATGGGATCGAAGGTGAAGTGTCCGGGGTGCGGCGCCAAGAACGATGCCGTCAATCGGCGCTGTCGCATCTGCACGACCGTCATCAACCTGGACGCTCCGGTAGTCGAGGCCGCGTCGCCCGAGCCGTCGTCGCCGATGGTCGATCATTTCGATGCCGGAGACATCAATCGGCAGGTCCAACCGGCTCGGGCCCGCTTCGCCACCGGCCCCAGCGGTCTCGGAGCCAGGATCGCCGCCGCCGGCAATGGTGTGACCGGCTCCTCAGCTCAGCCCGCCGAGGCGCTCCGGCGTAGATTCAGCTCGGATTCCGACCTGAATCTACGCAAGAGCTCTCAATCAGCCGACGCGGATGATGGGGGCCCGTGCTCGTCCGTGCCCACGAGCGCGCCGATTGAGCTTGCCGAGGAGCGGTTCGATCCGGATGCGCTCTTCCGTGACCTCGGCTGATTCGCCCAGCCCGCACCATCCTGGCGGTGATCCGGCGTAGATCGAGGTCGGAATTCGATCTGGATCTACGCAAGGTCGCGGGTGGCGGTTGGGCCCTGGCTCAGGTGTCGTCGAGGACGTCGGCGTGGAGGTCGGGGAACACCTGGCCCACCTTGGCGAGCAGGTAGCTGCCGTAGGTGCCCGACCAGTCCAGGACGCGGCGACCATCCCACCGAGGTGATCGATCGCCGACCACCGACCCATCAATGGCCGATGCACCGATAGACGGCACCGGCAGCACCTCGGCATCCCACGCCGGGTCGAGGAACAGGGGAAACGACAGCCGATCGGTGCCACTGGTGTTGCGCACTCGGTGGGGGGTCGATCGGTAGACCCCGCCCGTCATGCGCTCGAGCATGTCGCCGAGGTTCACCACCAGGGCATCTCGGTGGGGCGCCACCGCTCCCCAGCCGTCGCGAGACTGAACCTCAAGGCCCCCCGAGTTATCCTGGCCGAGCAGGGTGATCAGCCCGTAGTCGGTGTGCTCGGCGACGCCCCAGCCGCCAGCCCCGGCGGGCATCGGCGGATAGTGGAAGATGCGAAACAGCACGAGCGGATCGGCGGTGAGGTGCTCGTCGAACCAGTTGGGGTCGAGGCCGAGCCCTTGGGCGATCCCGCGGAGCACCAGGTGGCCGACGTCGGTGACGGCGGCGATGTAGTCGAGCACCGCGTCCCGCAGGCCGTCCGGCCGGCCGGGGAACAGGTTGCGACCGTGCAGCGGCAGTCCGGCCGCGACCCGGGGATCGTCGGCGTCGAGCTCCTGACCGAAGTACAGCCCCTCCTTCAGATCCGGTTGGCCCGAGGTCAGCTCACTCTCGACGGGGAACCACCCGCGCCAGGCCCGACCGCCGAGCGGCATGGCGATGCGGGCCTTCTGCTCGATGGGTAGGGCGAAAAACTCACGAGCCAACGAGTCAAGGCGAGACCTCAGCTCGGCGGGAACCCCATGCCCGACGATCGAGAAGAAGCCCGTTTCCCGACATGCCGCGTCGATCTCGGCGGCGACCATCGTCGAGTCCGATCCGTCGACCAGACTCGAGATATCGATGACCTGCACGTCGACCACCGGTCGATTCTGACTCAGGACCGGGCCGGACGTGGCCGCGGTCGTGGCGGCGTCGCCGTCGCGGGATCGGCCGGCCATTCGTGCTTGGGGTAGCGGCCGGCCATCTCCTTGCGCACCTCACTCCACGAACCGCTCCAGAAGCCGGGGAGGTCAGCGGTGACCTGCACGGGGCGTCCCGCCGGCGACAGCAGATGGACCACGACCGGCACCCGGCCGAGCGCAACCGTAGGGTGTGTCGTGGTGCCGAAAAGGTCCTGCACGCGTGCCGACGTCGTCGGGTCGTCACCCGAATAGTCGATCGGCAGGGTGCGCCCGGTGGCCAGCGTCAGGGTCGTCGGCACGATCCGGTCGAGCTCGGCGAGGCGACGGTGGCCCACCTGGTCACGCAGCAGGCGGGTGAGGTCGAGCCGCTCGAGATCGACCCGTCGGGTGGCCTGCATCAGATAGGGAGCCAGCCACTCGTCGAGGGTGGCGAGCAGGGCGCGGTCGGACAGGTCGGGCCAACCGGAGCCGAGCGCTTGGTGGGCGAACCCCGCCCGGGATTGCAGGGATCGAGCATTAGGAGTCCAGTGCAGGATCGCCAGGCCCGTGAATCGCACTCGGTCGATTAGGGCGCTGATGGTGTCGTCACCGGCGGAGGCGGGACCTTCACTGGTCGCCAGCACCAGCGCTCCGAATCGGCGCTCGGTCCGCACCCGGAGATCATCTCGAACCGGCTCCCACCACAGCGTCGACACGTCATCGATCGAGTCGCCCGCCGCCCGTTCGACGTCGGCCCGGTCGAGCGCCGCCGCCAGGCGGATTCGCTGGTCGGGTTGGCCGACCTGGTCGCCCCGGCGATGCGAGCCCGAGCTGGTGCCGACGGGCGGTCGGCCGGCCGAGCCGAGCTCGGCCACCACAAGGAAGGCTTCGCCGGTGAGGGCGTCGCCGGTCGGAAGCCACGCGCCGGTGCCGTGGCGGAGGCGGAACTGTCCCTGGCCCCGAGCCTGGGCGAGGCGGTCGGGATAGGCCAGCGCCAGGACGGGACCGCACGCGGTCAGGTCGTC
>JAYUBX010000138.1:0-1520 GCA_043740665.1 Candidatus Neomicrothrix sp. | reverse complement strand
CTCAACGCCCCGAAGATCACCAAGCAGATCCTCGGACCGAAGGCGACCGAGGCGGGGGTGTTCGTCGAGACGCCGGCGCAGATGGTCAACCGGGTGTGCGCGGCGTTCAAGGGCAAGAAGAACATCGCCGTGCTCAACGACGAGGCCCATCACTGCTATCGCCGGCGCCCGGCCCCGATCGACGACGCCGCCACCATCGACGACCTCAAGGGCGACGAGAAGGCCGAGGCCAAGGATCGCGACGAGGATGCCCGCGTCTGGATCTCGGGCCTCGAAGCGGTGCAGGCCAAGCTCGGCATCCGCACCGTCTACGACCTGTCGGCTACGCCGTTCTTCCTGAACGGATCGGGCTACCGCGAGGGCGACCTCTTCCCGTGGGTGGTCAGCGACTTCGCGTTGATCGACGCCATCGAGGCCGGCCTGGTGAAGATTCCGCGGGTGCCGGTTGACGACAACGCGGCCAACGCCGACGATCTGCCGACCTATCGCAACTTGTGGCAGAAGATCAGCGACGACCTGCCCAAGAAGGGCCGCAAGGCCGACGACACGGCCGACCCAAATCTGTTGCCGGCGGCATTGCAGGGCGCGCTGCACAGCCTGTACGCCAACTACGAAACGTCCTACGCGCGGTGGCAGGCCGCCAAGGCCACGCACACCGCCACCACCGAGACGCCGCCGGTGTTCATCGTTGTCTGCAACAACACGACGGTCTCGAAGATGGTGTTCGACTACGTGGCCGGCTGGCCCAAGCCTCACCCCGACCCGGCGGTCGACGGCACCGTCGCCGTGCCGGGCAAGCTCGACCTGTTCTCCAACGTCGAGGGCGGCGGGTTTACTGCTCGGCCCAAGACGATCCTGGTCGATTCGTCGCAGCTCGAATCGGGTGAGGGGATGAGCGACGAGTTCAAGAAGATCGCCGCCGTCGAGATCGCCGAGTTCAAGGCGGACTATCGAGACCGCTTCCCTGGTCGTGACCCCGACGAGCTCACCGACGAGGACCTGATCCGTGAGGTCATGAACACCGTCGGCAAGCCCGGCCGCCTGGGCGAGCAGGTGCGGTGCGTGGTGTCGGTGTCGATGCTGACTGAGGGTTGGGACGCCAACACCGTCACCCACATCCTTGGGGTGCGGGCGTTCGGCACGCAGCTGTTGTGCGAGCAGGTGGTGGGCCGCGGGCTGCGACGCATGTCGTACGCGGTCGATGACGAGACCGGTCATTTCGTGCCCGAGTACGCCGAGGTCTACGGCATCCCGTTTGCGTTCATTCCCGCGTCGGGCGCCGCCAACGACCAGAAGGCGCCGAAGCAGAGCACCCGGGTGCGCGCCCTGCCCGAACAGGCGGCGGCGACCATCACCTTCCCGAACGTGGTCGGCTATCGGTGGGAGGTGCCCGACGTCAAGCTGCGGGCCAGCTTCAGTGAGCTGTCGCGGTTCGCTCTCGATACCAAGACCGTCCCCACCGAGACCGAGGTGGCCGGGCTGGTCGGCGCGGTTGAGTTCCACTCGCTCGACGATCTGCG
>JAYUBX010000137.1:0-5315 GCA_043740665.1 Candidatus Neomicrothrix sp. | reverse complement strand
GGCGACACGAACGGCGCCAGCGACCGACCGTCGCACTGCGCCGGCGTGTCGATGCCCAGCCAGTCAAGGATCGTCGGCATCACGTCGACGTGCTCAGTGAAGGCGTCGACTCGTGCGCCCCGGGCTGCAGCCGGCGCCCGGGGATCACGCACCACCATCGGCACGTGGTAGCTGGCATCCCAGTAGCCCAGCTTCTCCATGAGCCAGTGGTCACCCATCTGGTCGCCGTGATCCGCGGTCAGCACGACGAGCGTGTCGGCGGCCCGACCCGATTGGTCGAGCCAATCGAACACCCGGCCGAGGTGGTGGTCGACCTCGGCCATGAGGCCGTAATAGGTGGCTCGGATCTGGCGCATCTCGGCGTCGTCGGCCGGCGCGCCCAGCACCGATACGGCCAGGGCGGCCATCGGATGCTGCGCTCCCTCGAGCTCGGGCGTGGCCGCCCGCACCGGCATCGGTACCTCGGCCGGGTCGTACAGGTCGTGATAGGGCGCGGCGACCCGGTAGGGCGGGTGCGGACGCAGGTAGCTGGCGTGCACGAACCAGGGCTCGCCATCGGGCTGCTCGTCCTGCTCGTCGAGCCAGCCGAGCAGCTCGTCGGTCAGGAACGCCGTCTCGCTGTGTTCTGCCGCGTAGATCGGCGGCGCCCAGGTACGGCCGTGATCGGCTGCACCAGGGAAGGACCGGTCGGCCCGGAAGATCTTCTGGGCCTCGTCGGGCACCGCGTAGCCCAGGTCGCGCAGGTAGTCGATCCACGGCGTGAGCGGCTCGAACGGAAAGTCGATGACGGCGCGGAAGCCGGGCAGCACCCCTTCGTAGCTGAGTAGCCGGGGGTCGTCGTCGGCCACCGTGCGCGGGTCGACCGAGGAGTCGGTGTAGCCGAAGAGGACGGGATCGTAGCCGGCGGCCCGAGTGGTCAGGGCGATGTTGGTGAACCGCGCGTCGAGCGGAGTGCCGTTCAGGACCGACCGATTCTGATGCAGGTACGTGCCCGTGTAGAGGCACGCCCGACTGGGTCCACACGGGGTGGCCTGTGCCCAGTGGTTGGCGAAGAGCACACCTTCAGCGGCCAGCCGGTCGACGGCCGGCGTGCGCACCAGCGGATGCCCCATCGCCGAGAGGCAATCGCCCCGCCATTGGTCGACGGTGATGAACAGGACGTTCCCCTTGGGCGGCATCGACCGAGGGTAGATCGTCGGCGTAACGTTCGTGGCTCCCACCGCTGCGGAGCGCTACCCGTTGTCCATCGTCGCCCTCGCCATCGTCACGCTGCTCGCCGCGGTCATGGTCGCGTCGCGCCATCAGTGGACCTGGGCTGCCCCCGCCACCCGACGGTGGGACCGCCTGGTCCCCGTGCTGCGGGCCTACGTGCGCTGCTCGCCGGCCACGTTCACCTACCTCTTCATCCTGGCGATCACCACCTGGGTACTGCGCAGCTCGACCGTCACCGTCGACCGGCAACTGCTACTGGAGCACAGCACCAGCCTGGGTCGCCTCAAGCACGACCCAGTGTCGGTGCTGCTCACCAGCGCGTTCTGGGTCACCCCCTACGAGCTGTGGCTGTGGTTGGGTCTGTTCCCGCTGGTGCTGGCTCCCACCGAACGCTGGCTGGGGTCGATCCGGATGATCGTCGTCTTCTTCGTCGGCCACATCGGGGCGACCCTGCTCGCCGCCGCCACCATCACCTTCATGATCCGTCACGCATGGGCTCCACGCAGGCTGCGGGACGTGATCGACGTGGGTTCGAGCTACGGCTTCTGGTGTGTCGCCGCCCTGTTCAGCTATCGATTGCCCCCACCCTGGCGTTGGGCGTGGATCGCGTCGATCCTGGTCGGCGCCCTGGCCTTCATCGCGTGGCGCACGTCGTTCTCGGACTACGGCCATCTGCTCGCCATACTGATCGGTCTGGCGCTGTATCCCTTGACTCGGGCGCCCTCGGTACAGGTTCGCCGCTCATGGCCCATCTGGCGACCGCCCGCCTTGATGATCGATCTCGAGGTCGAACGCATCGAGGCCCGCCGCCGACTCGAAGCCGGGATGGACGCCTGACCCGTCGCAATCGGCCGGCCGAGGGTAGTATTTAGCACTAAGCACCCGAGGAGTCGTCCACCATGCCCCACTACACCGCCACCATCAATGTACCCGTTGCCATCAACGAGGCCTTCGATTTTTTGGCCGAGTTCAGCACCACCGAGCAGTGGGACCCGGGAGTCTCCGAGGCCGAGATGCTCACCCCTGCACCGGTGGCTCTCGGCTCGCAATTTCGGGTCGTGGCCAGCCTGGCCGGGCGCAAAGTGCCGCTGACCTACGAGATCACGGCCTTCGATCGCCCCCGTTCGGTCACCGTCCGGGCCGAGAACAGCACGACCGTGTCCGAGGACACCATCAGCTTCACGCAAACCGGCGACCTGGTATCGGTGCGCTACGAGGCCGATCTGCAGCTGAAGGGCGTCGCCCAGCTGTTCGGACCGGTGATGGCTCTGCTCTTCAACGGGATCGGCGATCGAGCCGCGGCCGGCCTGCGCACTGCGCTGCTCGATCGCGCCACCGAGCCACCGGCCTGACCCGGTGGCCGATCCCGAGCCGGCATCCCGGCCCCCGACCGACCTGCTCACCCTCTACGAAGTCGCTGAACGGCTCGGGGTGCACTACATGACGGTGTACCGCTACGTCCGCACCGGCCGACTGGATGGCCACAAAGTGGGCGTCGAGTGGCGCGTCGATCCGAACGACCTCGAGGCCTTCATCGCCGACACCACCGCTAGGTCCGCCCCCCAGACCGCCGCTGACCGCGACGACGGCGCCGGCCCGCCGGCCCGTCGGCCGCGGGTCGACTACCGCCGCCGGCTGGTCGATCGACTGGTCGCCGGCGACGAGAACGGCTCGTGGGCCATCGTTCAGAACGCCCTGACCGCCGGCCTCGACCCGAACGGCGTCTATCTCGACGTGATCAGTCCCGCCCTCACCACCATCGGCGACGAATGGGCCGCCGGTCGGCTGACCGTCTCCGAGGAACACCAGGCCTCGGTGGTGGTGCATCGGCTCATAGGCCGGCTCGGTCCGCTGTTCACCCGCCGGGGTCGCTCGCGCGGCTCGATCGTGCTCGGTGCCCCGGCCGGTGACAACCACAGCCTGCCGTCGGCGCTGTTCGCCGACCTGTTGCGGGGCGCCGGGTTCAGCGCCATCGATCTCGGGGCCAACTCTCCGCCGTCATCGTTCGTCGACACCGCTCGGCGAACCGAGCGCCTGATCGCCGTCGCCGTGAGCGCGACCTCGCCCGAAGATGACACGGCGATCACCGCGGTGATCGCCGCGGTCCACGATCAGCTCGATGTTCCGATCGTGCTGGGAGGTGGCGCCATCCAATCCGCCGCCCATGCCGATGCGCTCGGGGCCGACCACTGGGCCCCCACGACCCGAGAAGCCCTCGCCTTGTTCGCCGAATTGGCTGATGATGCGACGCGAACCCGCCGCCGTACCGCCCGCCGGGAGGCACCATGAATCCCCAAAATCCCCTGAATCTCCGCCTCGTGGCGGCCGAGACAGTCGACTTGGCCCTCGAGGCCACCGTCGCCCTCAGCTTCTCTCGCCTTGGTTACCAGGTCCGCAATCGGCTGTTCGAGTGGTCGGATCTGACCGAACGACCCATGGCCGGCAAGGTGGCGATCGTGACCGGGGCGACCTCGGGCCTGGGCCTGGCCGCCGCCACCCGACTGGCGTCTCTAGGTGCCTCGGTGCGGCTGCTCGGGCGAGATATCGGCCGCACCGAAGCCACCCGTGAGCGCATCGTCGCCGCCACCGGCAACGCCGACGTCGAGATCGGGGTGGCCGATCTGGCCAACCTGGACGAGGTACGACGCTACGCCGAGCAGGTCGTGGCCTATCACGACCGCCTCGATGTGCTCATCAACAACGCAGGAGCGCTGAGCCGCGAGCACCGCCTCACCGATGACGGGATGGAGCTCACCGTCCAAACCCATGTGGTGGCGCCGTTCTTGCTCACCCACGAACTGCTACCACTGCTCAACGCCACAACCGGCTCGCGTGTGATCACGGTGTCGTCCGGCGGCATGTACACCGAGCGACTCGACGTCGATCGCCTCGAAATGGGCCCCGACGGGTACGACGGCGTCAAGGCCTATGCCCGGTCGAAGCGGGCCCAGGTCGTGCTCAATGGCCAGTGGGCGGCCCGCACCGCGGCGAGTGGGGTCACGTTCCACGCCATGCATCCCGGCTGGGTCGATACGCCCGGCGTGCAGACGTCGTTGCCCGACTTCTACCGGGTCATGGGACCCTGGCTGCGCACGCCCGAGCAGGGATCCGACACCATGGTGTGGCTCGCCACGGGCAGCGAACCGTCCGGGTCGAGCGGCCAGCTCTGGCTCGACCGGCACCGACGGTGGACCAGCAAGCTGCCATGGACCCGCACCGCACCGCTCGAAGCCGATCGGCTGTGGCAGTGGGTCAGCGCTCGTGCGGGCGTGACGGCGACCGACGATCCGGCATCGGTCGCGCCGAGCTGAGATCCGACCCTCGTCCTCCCGTCGCTCATCCAGGTCAGGGGATGGCAGCGAATTATCGCCGACCGGTTCCTGCCCTCGGTCGCTAGTCTTAGTGCTAATTAACTTCAGTCGGCGCGAGCGAAGGGAATCACATGAAGGTCGGCATCGTCGGTACCGGGATCTCGGGGTTGGTGTGCGCCCACCTGCTGCACCCTCACCACGACATCACCGTCTTCGAGGCCAACGGCTACGTCGGCGGGCACACCAACACCGTTCGGGTCGATCAGCCCGATCCGTTCGGTGGCACCGAGACCCACCAGATCGACACTGGCTTCATCGTCCACAACGACCGCAACTACCCCAACTTCGTGAAGCTGATGGGTCAGCTCGGCGTGGCGACCCAACCCGGTGAGATGAGCTTCAGCGTGAGCGACCCGACGATCGGGCTCGAGTACCGCGGCACCAACCTCAACACGCTCTACGCCCAGCGCGCCAACCTGACCAAGCCCTGGTTCCACCGCATGCTGATCGACATCGTGCGGTTCAACCGAGCGGCCCGGCAGATGCTGACCGACGCCGAGTCGGGTGCCGGCGACGACCTGTCGCTCGACGAGTTCCTGGCCCGCGGGAACTACTCCGATGCCTTCGTCAACCGTTTCCTCATTCCGCTGGGCGCCTCGATCTGGTCGGCTGATCCCGCCACCTTCACCCAGTTCCCGGCGGCGGCCTACGCCCAGTTCATGGACAACCACGGCCTGCTGCAACTGTCCGGCATGCCCCAGTGGCGGACCGTCACCGGTGGATCACAGCGCT
>JAYUBX010000136.1:0-4355 GCA_043740665.1 Candidatus Neomicrothrix sp. | reverse complement strand
GCGTCGGATCCTAGAACCCGCCGCGTCAGGTGATGGCCAGCATGCGGTCGAGGGCCACCTTGGCGCCTTCGGCCGTGGCCGGGTCGACCGTGATCTGGTTGATGACCTGACCATCGACCAGGCTCTCGAGCACCCACGCCAGGTGGGGGGCGTCGATGCGGAACATGGTCGAGCAGGGACAGATCAACGGGTCGAGCGACACGATGGTCTTGTCGGGGGTCTCGTCGTTGAGGCGTTGCACCAGGTGGATCTCGGTGGCCACCGCGATGGTCGAGCCAGCTGGCGCCGCCTCGACCGCCCGGATGATGAAGTCGGTCGAGCCGACCTGGTCGGCCACCTCGCACACCTCGTGAGAGGTTTCGGGATGGGCGATGACGATGCCGTCGGGGTGTTCGGCCCGGAAGGCGGCGACGTGGGCCGGCGTGAACCGCTGGTGTACTGAGCAGTGGCCCTTCCACAGCAGCAGCGTCGCCGCTTTGGCCTCGGCTTCGGTCAGCCCACCCAGATCGAACCGAGGGTTCCACAGCGCCATGTCGGTCTCGTCGTAGCCCATGGCGAAGCCGGTGTTGCGGCCGAGGTGCTGATCGGGGAAGAACAGCACCTGCTCGCCGCCGGCTCCGCCTTCGGTCCGATCACGGAACGCCCATTCGAGCACGGCCCGGGCATTGGTCGACGTGCAGACGGCTCCGCCGTGCTCGCCGACGAAGGCCTTGAGCGCCGCCGATGAGTTCATGTAGGTGATCGGCACCAGCCGCTCGATGTCGGTGACCCAGGCCAACTCGGCCCACGCGTCCTCGACCTGGTCGATGTCGGCCATGTCGGCCATCGAGCATCCCGCGTTGAGGTCGGGCAGGATCACCTGCTGGTGGTCACCGGTGAGCACGTCAGCCGATTCGGCCATGAAGTGCACCCCGCAGAACACGATGTAGTCGGCTTCGGGATGTTCTTGGGCGAGCACCGACAGGCGAAACGAATCGCCGCGGGCGTCGGCCCACTTCATGACCTCGTCGCGTTGGTAGTGGTGGCCCAGGATGAAGACCCGGTCGCCCAGGGTGGCCTTGGCCTGGCCGATCCATGCGTCGAGTTCGGGCAGGCCGGCAGCGGTGTACCGCTCGGGTAGCGGAGTTTGGAGCCTCAGCATGTTGTGGGTGGACCTCCGGTGAGGAGGCTCCGATTGATGACCAGTGGGGGCAGCCTGGTCGCCGCGCCACGGGGATGTTGGTCTCGGAGCCGATATGGAGCCGGAAACCAGGCCGGCACCGGCGAGTGTATGGGGCGCGGGCGCCGGGTGCTCGCATCAACATTTCTGACATACTCGGGACGATGACGGCGGCACTGAAGCGCTCGGGGTCCTCGTGGGGACGCTCGCCCATCGTGGCCGGGTGGGTGCTCGCGCTGATCCTGGCGGGCGGCCTCGCGGTTCGGCTCCCGTCGATCTCGACTGGCGCGTTCGAGTTCACCAGCAGTCGGCAGTTCAACTCCGATCTCCTGGCCCGCGACTACGAGCTCGGGGGCGGTCCGTCGAGCACCGACGTGGACCAGCGAGCGGCGTCAGCCGGCCGGGGCCCGTTGGCCGAACCGCCGCTCCTCGCGATCGCTGTCGCCGGCATCTGGCGCCTGGTCGGTTTGGAGCCGTTGGGCGTCGGAGGTGTGCTCACCAGCCTGGTTTGGGTGCTCGGTGGCTGGTGGATCTACGCCCTCGGTCGTCGGCTGACCAGTCGACTCGCGGGGCTGGTGGCGGCGGCGGTGTTCATGTGGGCCCCGCTCGGCATCATCACGAGCCGCAGCTTCCTGCCCGATCCAATCATGGTCGCCGCCATCGTCGGGGCGACCCAGAGGCTGGTCATCGACGACGAGAACCAGGATCGTCGGTCGTTCTGGCTGGCCGCTCTCGCCGGTGGGTTCGCCGTGTTCACCAAATCGGTGGCCATCTTCTTTGTCCTTCCGGTACTGGCCGGACTTGCGGTCCACCGCGACGGATGGCGAGGCCTGGTCCGCCGCCGCACGATCGGGATGGCCGTCGTCACGGTGATCCCGGCGGTGGCCTGGCAGCTCTATTCCGAGTCGCTCCTGCACTTCCACAGTGACCAGGCCGCGGGGCGGATCCTGCCCGACCTGCTGGCTACCTCCGCCAAGACGGGTGAGACGAGCTGATGCAACATCCCCAGTCGGGCACGATCTCTGATTCGACGGACCCGTCGCCGCTCGGTCTGTCCCCGAAAGTGGCCGGCGTCGTGCTCGCCCTTCTTCTGGTCTCGGCCTTCGCCATCCGCCTCCCGTACCTTTCTCGGTCGCCGTACGAGTTCCACACCGGGCGCCAGTTCCATGCGGCGCTGCTGGCCCGGAACTACGAGCTCGGCGGTGGCGTGTCGAGCGCCGACGCCGACCAGCGCATGGCGGCACTGGATCGGGCGCCGCTGGTTGAGCCCCCGCTCGTCGAGCTGGCGGTCGCGGGTGTCTGGCGGATCACGGGCTCGGAGCCGTTGTGGGTCGGCGGGCTGGTATCGGTGCTGGCCTGGATGCTCGGCGGCTGGTGGATGTACGCGCTGGGCCGCCGGTTGGTGAGCCGGCTAGCGGGGCTGGTCGCTGCGGCCCTCTTTGTATGGACACCTGTGGGTATCGCGGCCAGCCGGGCGTTCATGCCCGACCCGCTCATGGTGGCGGCCATCGTCGGCGCCACCCTCCGTTTGGTGATCGATGACGAGCAGCTCGACCGACGATCATTCGCGCTGGCCGCCGGTTCGGGCGCGTTCGCGTTGTTCGTGAAGTCGGTGGCCGGGTTCTTCGTGGTGCCGGTGCTGGTCGGGTTGACGGTGTCTCGGGAGGGCTGGCGGGGGCTGGTCAGCAGGAGGGCCATCGGCTTGGCGGCGCTGATCGTGGCGCCGGCCCTGGCGTGGCAGGTCTACGGCACGTGGATTCAGCACTTTCTCGCCGTTCAGTCCGATGGCCGGATCCTGCCCGATCTGCTCATTGGGTCGACCTTCTGGTCGAACTGGTGGAGCTTGGCCACTGAGGTGACGGGGTATGCCCCTCTGTTAGTCGCCGCCGTCGGCCTGGTCCTCGCCCGCGGACGGGTGCGATGGGTGATCGGTGCCCTGTTCGCCGGCTATGTGGTGTTCGGCCTGCTCTTCGATTACCACTACTCGACCCACATCTACTACCACTTGCCGCTGCTCGTCCCTGTCGGCCTCGGAGTCGGAGCGGCGGTGGATGCCGGCGTTCGCCGGGCACAGGCGACTCGATCGGCACGAGATCTCACGGTGGTGGCGTTGACCGCGATGTTGCTGCTGCTCTCCATCGTCCATTGGCAGGTTTCGCTGGTCGACTATGGGCCTGGCGCGGATGTGATCGCTCAGCAGGAGCAGATAGCGGTTGCGGTTGGCGACGCGACCGGGCACTCGGACCGCGTGATCATGCTGGCCGGGGCCGATGGTGACCTGCTGCGGTTCTACGGTCGGGTGGCTGGGCCGGTGTGGCCTGAAGAGTTCGACTTGGCCGCCGAGCATCTGCAGGGTCACCAACCCCAAACGGTTGAGGACCGGTTCGATCAAACGTCTGAGATGCTCGGTGGAGCTAGGTTCTTCGCAGTGACGGCGAAGGACCAACTGGCGGCCCAACCCGACCTCCAGCCGTTTCTCGATGGCCGGTACCGTCGCATCGCCGATTGTGGCGGCACGTGTGTGGTGTGGGACCTGACTTCCGCTAAGACGGGCGGGTGATCCAACGTCCGCCGGCCGGCACCATCCCCGATGCGCCGGGTAGCTATCAGTTCAAGGATGCCCACGGTCGAGTGATCTACGTCGGCAAGGCCAAGAGCCTGCGGTCGCGGGTCGGCAACTACTTCCAGAACCCGGCCAACCTGCATTCGCGCACCGCCCAGATGGTGGCGACCGCCGAGACGGTCGAGTGGATCCAGGTGCGCAACGACGTCGAAGCGCTCATGCTCGAGTACAGCCTGATCAAGCAGCATCAGCCCCGGTTCAACATCCGGCTGAAGGACGACAAGAGCTACCCGTTCCTCGCCGTCACGCTCGACGATCAGTGGCCTCGGGCGATGGTGATGCGGGGATCGAAGCGCAAGGGGGTGCGCTACTTCGGGCCCTACGCCCACGCCTACGCGATCCGCGACACGCTCGATCTGCTGTTGCGCACGTTTCCGATCCGCACCTGTTCGGACAACAAGCTCAACCGGCACGAGAAGCTGGGCAAGCCGTGCCTGCTGTTCCACATCGAGAAGTGCTCGGGACCGTGTGTCGGTGAGATCGACAAGGTGGCCTACGACGCGTTGGTGCAAGAACTGCTCGACTTCCTCGACGGCGACACCGACTCGATCGTCAAGCGGCTCGAGACCGAGA
>JAYUBX010000135.1:0-1613 GCA_043740665.1 Candidatus Neomicrothrix sp. | reverse complement strand
GCCGACCTGGTCGACGCGGCCGAGACCGACGGCGCGCCCACCATCGCCACCGTGCGCATCGACGGCGGCATGAGCCGCAACCCCACGTTCGTGCAGGCGCTGGCCAACGCCACCCAGCGCCCGGTCGAGGTCTCGCCGGTCGTCGAGGCCACCACGCTGGGGGCCGCCTTCGCCGCCGGTCTGGCCATCGGCACCTGGGGCGGACTCGACGACATCGCCGCCACCTGGCGACCCCACGCCTCGATCGACCCAGGCGAGCCGCTCGACCGCGAACGCTGGGCCGACGCCGTCAATCGGGCTGCGGCCTGGTTCCCCGAGCTGTCCGGGCTGGACTTCTGATCCGACATCTCGACTCGACTTCTTGGCGGCGGACCGAACCATCCGTGACCGAGCGCCGCGGTCTGAGTTCCAGTCTGCGCGGGTCGACCGGCCATAATCAGCGGGTGCACCCCACCCGCGCCACGATGATCGCTCTCGTCCTGCCGTTAGCCCTGGCCACCGTGGTCGGATGCGGATCGTCGAAGACGGCGACCACCGCCGCCTCCACCAGCGGTTTCGCGGCCCGCCCGGCGACGTCGACCTCGACGACCGTCGCCACGACCACCACCTCGAACGGCGGATCGACCACCACGGCCAGCCCGCCGACCGCGCCCGGTCAGGTGGCCATCGTCGACTATGACTTCAGTCCCAACTCGATCACCGTCAACGTGGGCGACACCGTGACCTGGACCAACCAGGACACGTCCGACCATTGGGTGGTCTCGGCGCCGACCAGTCCGGCGTCGTTCGATCTCGGCCGTCAGGTCAACGGGGCGACCGTCCAGCACACGTTCACGGCCGCCGGCTCGTATCCCTATTTCTGCAACCTGCACAACTACATGAAGGGCACGGTGGTCGTGCGATGACCGTGATCCCGGAGGCCCCATCATCCGTGCGGCCCCATCACCCGCGAGAAAGGACCCACCCATGTCGATGAGGGCGCTGCGCCAGATGACCGAGCACGCCGACCACGTGCACCACGAGGCCATGGCCACGTTGCGTGACGAGCTCGGCGAGGCCCACCTGAGCGAGACCGACCCCCAGCGGGTCGCCACTCGACGTGACTTCGTGCGCAACCTGGGCCTCGGTGGTGCCGTGATCGCCTTCGGCACCATGCTGGTGCCGGTGGCCGGGCTGCTCGATCAAGCCGCCGCCCAGATCCCGAAGCCGACGACGACAGGTGCCGATGTACCGGCCGCCGACATGGCCCTGTTGATCTTCGCCCAGGGCCTCGAACAGGCCGCCCAGGCTGCGTATGGCGCGATGGTGGCGACCGGCAAGCTGCACGACCAGGAACTGCAGTCGGCCCGCACGTTCTCGGGCCATCACAACCAGCACGCCGCCCTGCTGGCCTCGCTGACCCCCAAGGATCTGGTGCCGACCAAGGCCAACCCCAAGATCCTGGCCCTGTTCGCGCCCAAGATCGCCGATGCCCCCGACTCAAACGCGCTGATCCAGATCGCCTTCAACATCGAGTCGGGCGCGGCGTCGACCTATCAGCTGGCCATGGGACTGCTGGCCAACTGGCAGGGTGCCGCCGCCGTGGCCACCATCGAGCCGATCGAGGCCCAGCA
>JAYUBX010000134.1:0-3982 GCA_043740665.1 Candidatus Neomicrothrix sp. | reverse complement strand
CAAGCCAGTCCCGCACCTCTTCGTCGCTGTGCACCGCAGGAGGGATCGCCGGGACAGTCGCCTTGCGCGACCGCAGCCACACATCAGCCACCCGCTCCGTGTCGCCGAGACCTGCTCGCCGGAGCAGGAGCTTCGAGGGGGCGCGCTCACCGGGCATGAGTATCAGTTTCGCTCACCGTCAGGTCCCACCGTGCCGATTCCGCCCGGCCGACAGCAAACCGGCAATCTTCATCGCCCCGATGGCGAGGCTGGGCTGTGGAGAAGTGATCGAAGTACGTGGGCGGCGGGTATTTGATGGGCCCTTCTGGTGCGGCGAATATCACTCAGTCCGATGCCCGGCCGGAAGCGGCGGAGAAGTGCCGGAGTAGCTCGCCCATTCGTCAGCGGGGACTCGGCAAGCTCGTCCACGGTGGGGGAGAAGGCCCGCGACTTGGGTCCCACCAGCGGTCTTGGCGAAGATGGTCGTATGGAGCAGTCGGTGCAGTTCGGCAGGCAGGAGTCCATGCATGAACGCGTGGGCGGCGATCCGTGGTTCGTCGCCATGGTGGACCGCTTCTACGCCGAGGTTGCCGCCGACTCTCGCCTGGCGCACATGTACCCCGACGACCTCACCGAGCCGAAGGCCCACCTGGCGGGCTTCCTCATTCAGTATTGGGGTGGCTCGGACGCGTACAGCGCGGCCCGTGGTCATCCCCGGCTCAGGATGCGGCACGCTCCCTTCGTCATCACTGACCTTGAGCGCGACGCGTGGCTCGAGCACATGACGGAGGCCGTCCTGACCGGTGGCCTGTCGGCCGACGATGAGGCCGAGATGCTCCGCTACTTCTCCGTGGCCGCGGAGGCCATGGTCAACAGCTAGGGCAGGACCTCTGTACGACCTACCGCGACGAGCGCGGTCATCGTCGGCGACGGATGCGTCGCGTTCCCTTCGCGATCAGGCCGCGTTCCTCGCCTACTTCGACGCGGCAGCGACTGCCATGGCCAATTCGCCCGGGTGACGCCTGGCATCGCGTGTCGGCCCCATCCACCTTTTCCGCGCCAGGTATGGCCTAGGTTGACGACGGGTGGCCTGATCCAGAAGCGTGGAACTCAAGGCTCGGGCCTCACCCGGTTACGGATATCCCGAACCCCCGAGCCGCTGAGAAGGAGTAGAAAATGACGAAGACCGAACTGGTGGCGGCAATTTCCGCGAAGACGGAGATCGCCAAGACTGATGTCGAGAAGGTGCTGAAGGCGTTCGAGGACGAAGTCCACGATGTCGTCAGCAGTGGCAAGGAGAAGCTGACCCTTCCTGGGTTCCTGTCGTTCGAGCGCACCCGTCGTGCCGCCCGTACCGGCCGGAACCCGCAGACGGGTGAAGCCATCCAGGTGCCGGCGGCCAACGCCGTCAAGGTGACGGCTGGTTCGAAGCTGAAGGCAACCGCCAAGGCTTCGACGTAGCACCAAGCTCTAGCCGCACCCGGGCGGGCACAACGCTCGCACGGACCGGCTGTTTCATCGGTGGGGATGCCCGCCGTGCCGATCGATCGTGGGAGGGGGCATTTCGGTGCTCCCTCTCGCGCGTCCGGGCCCATCGAGGCGCGAGACGACTGAACGCCGGCCGCTAGATTTCCCCCATGACTGAACCCACACGACTCCAAGCAGGCGACAAGGCCCCCGCCTTCACCCTCGACGATCAGGACGGTACGGCGGTCAAGCTGTCGTCGTTCAAGGGCCGCAAGGTGTTGGTGTACTTCTACCCGAAGGCCGACACGCCGGGCTGCACGACCCAGTCGTGTGCGCTGCGCGACATCAGCGGCGACGTGGGCGACACCGCCATCATCGGCATCAGTCCCGATGCGTCGGCCAAGCAGAAGAAGTTCGACGAGAAGTACGAGCTCGGGTTTCCGTTGCTGGCCGACACCGAGCACGCCACCGCCGAAGCCTTCGGGGTGTGGGGCGAGAAGAAGAACTACGGCCGCACCTACATGGGCATCGTGCGCTCGGCCTTCCTGATCGACGAGAAGGGCAAGATCGCCCACGCCTGGTACAAGATCAGCCCCAAGGACACGCCATTGAAGCTGCAGCAGGCGCTGGCTGAGTCGTGAGTCAGTTCCCGGCGCCGACCGACCTGTTGCCGCATCGGCCACCGTTCCTGTTCGTCGACGAGGTCACCGCCCTCGAGCCGGGCGTGTCAGCTTCGGGCTGCTGGCGGCTCACCGGAGACGAGGCGTTCTTCGCCGGGCACTTCCCTGGTCGGCCGACGCTGCCGGGAGTGCTGATGGTCGAGGCGATCGCTCAGCTGGGAGCCATTGCGGTGCTGGCCGATCCGCGCTTCGCCAGCAAGCTGCCGCTGTTCGGCGGTCTCGACCGGGCCCGCTTTCGGCGTCAGGTCAGCCCGGGCGACACGCTCGAGCTCACGGTCGAACTGGGCCGCATGTCGGCTCGGGCGGGCAGGGGTCACGGCCGGGCCACCGTCGGCGGCGAGCTGGCCTGCGAGGCCGACCTGCTGTTCGTCCTGGTCGACCAATAAACCGTTTCTGACCAACGCCGGGGGCGGCGTCGGTCCTAGGGTAGCCCGAATGGTTGACCCCTCCTGGTACGAGGGCACCAGTGGATTCCTCCGTTGGTGGCCGAAGATACTGCTTGTGATGGCAGTGGGCCTGCTGGTGATCGGCTGGCCGCGGTCGATCCAGTGGTCGACCCTGCTGGTGGTCGTGGCCGTCGCCCACGGGCAGTGGTTGCCGTGGCGCTTCGTCATCGCCGATGACGGCCTGGCCCTGACCTTCCCGTTCGGCCGGCACGTCTTCCTGCCCAAGGAGTCGACGTCGATCCGGCTCGAGTACACCGGGGCCATCGCCCTGGTCGGCCGTCGTCGCCGCATCGGCTATCCACTCACTGATCAGGTGCTGTACGTGCCCGGCAAGGCCGCCGGCCTGCGCCAAGCCTTCGCCTGGCACCGCTACTGCCTCGTCGACTGACCCCAAAAACCCGTTTCGGTGCCAATTTCGCTCGCTGAGCGAAACAATCAGGGGGTCAAAACCGGTGGATCGGGGTCGAAACCGGCCGATCAGGCCGGGGCGATCACGATCGTGCCGTTGTGGCCGCCGAACCCGAACGAGTTCGACAGGGTTGGTCCCGGCGTCCAGGGCCGGGCCTCGGTGACGATGTCGATCGTGGCCAGGTCGGGGTCGGGCTCGCCGTAACCGGCCGTCGGCGGGATGATGCCGGTGAGCATCGACTGCACGACAGCGACCGCTTCGAGCGATCCGGCGGCCCCGAGGGCATGGCCGGTGACGCCCTTGATCGACGTGACCGGTGGACCGTTGAGGCCGAAGACCTTGGCGACCGCTTCGGCTTCGGCCGCGTCGTTGAGCGGGGTCGAGGTGCCGTGGGCGTTGATCTGGGCCACGTCGGCGGCGGTGATGCCGGCCTCGGCCATGGCCAGTTCCATGCAGGCGATGGCGCCCGAGCCGCCGGGGGCGGGGGCGGTGATGTGATGGGCGTCGGCGGTGCTGGCGCCGCCCAACACCTCGGCCAGGATCGTCGCTCCCCGAGCCTGGGCGGTGTCCCAGTCCTCGAGTATGAGGGCGCCGGCGCCCTCGGCGATGACGAAGCCGTCGCGGCGCACATCGAACGGTCGAGACACGCCACTGTTCGACAGGGCGGTCATGTTCGAGAATCCCTGGATGCCCACCGGGGTCATGGCCGCCTCGGAGCTGCCGGTGATGACCGCATCGCAGCGGCCGTAGGCGATGAGCCGGGCCCCGTTGGCGATCGAATGGGTGCCGGCCGCGCACGCGGTCACCGTTGTCTCGCACGGGCCGCGCCAGCCGTGGCGCATCGAGATCGACGCCGCGCCGGCGTTCGACATCATCATCGGCACGAGGAACGGCGACACCCGTCGGGGACCCTTGTCGTGGAAGGTCCAGATCTGTTCTTCGAGGGTAGTGAGGCCACCGACACCAGAGCCGAAGATGACGCCGCGACGCAGGGGATCGGC
>JAYUBX010000133.1:0-3160 GCA_043740665.1 Candidatus Neomicrothrix sp. | reverse complement strand
CGAGGAGCTCGAAGCCGCCCTCGCTCAGTTCTCCGAGCTGGCGGCGTCACTGCCATCGGATGGGGAAGCACCATCCGCAGGCGAGTAGTCGGGCTTGGGAATCACATGCGGCTGCAACTACGCCTTGAGGTGGGATCGCGCAAGCGGGAGAACGGCCTCGCGGATGACCATGGTGACTCCAGCGGTGTTCGGTGTCTGGCCGACTTCGTCCGGAGGGTTCCAACCTCGCACCCAGGGCAGGCCCTCGTCGCGTAGGACCTCAGAGATCCTGTAACACCGATCTTTGATCGTGTGGTGGGTCCGGCCTGGGAGCTTCGACTCAGCGGCGCGAAGGGCCTCTGCCTTGACGAAGTCGACCCCCGCTATCTGTGACCGCAGGATCGGCCAGTAGGCCGCCTCGAACAGCACGCCGACTTCATCTGTAGTCCATCGCTCCGCCATCCAACGAGTACGGCCGACAGCAAGACCTAGTCACGGTCCAAAGTGACATTGTCGGGCGGTCCAAAGTGGTATCGCGACCGATCACGCCGCGGACGATGGCCGGTGACGCTCGCCCGATGTCAAACGAAGTCTCCTGTCGTCTCACGCGTCATACGGTGCGGTCATGAATCAGTCCGAGGTATCAATTCGAGACCTCCGCAACCACGGCGGTGACGTGGTCGACCGGGTTGCCCGGGGCGAGCGAGTGATCGTGACTCGGTCAGGTCGCCCGGTCGCCGAGCTTCATCCGGTTGCCAAGGGTCCCCACCGATTAGATGCACTGCTCGACCGGTGGCGTCGGCTCGCTGCGGTCGACCCGGACCAGCTTCGAGCTGATATCGACGCCCTGATCGATCCCTCGTTGTGAGTGAGGCCGTTGGTCGGGGCGTGCTCGTCACCGCCGGTGTGGTGGTCGGTAGAGCGGGTCAGTTGCTCGCTTGGGGGACGTCCTCGGCGCGGTTCGACGCCACGCTGCAGACCACTGATCGGTGTAGGCACAGGTCGATCTGGCTGGTGAGGGCCTTCTCGTCCCAGGCGTTGAAGAAGTCGCCGTGCACGGTGAACGTCGGGCCCGAGGCGAGGGTCAGATCGTGGCCGGCACCGCTGATCGGGTAGCGCACGGTGAGGGTGAGCTGAGGCATCGGCATGGGATGCGACTTCGGGCAGTGGCCGTCGACGCTGGCGGCCACGTGGGCGCGGTGGTCGTCGCTGTCGAGGTGCTGGCCGTCCCAGCAGTCGGCGAACGTGAGCCGCACCCGCAGCGGGGCGTCGGACGGACAGTCAGGCGGCGAGGTCTGTAGGTCCGACGAGCTACCGCAGGTCCAGGCCGCGACCTCGATGGCTTGGGGTCCGTCGGCCATCGAGTTGCCGGCCAGCATCTTGAGGCCGGCCGGGAAGGGCTGCAGGGTGGCCGGATCGACCCCGGGCGCCGGCCGGTAGTAGGCGACCAATCCGAGCGGGGTGACGGGAGCGCCGTGATCGAAGACGGTCGGGGCCCAATAGGCCGCCGTGTCGAGCCGCTGGTTGCAGGTGGTCGGTCCGCCGGTGAGCGACTCGGGAGTCGATGCATCGTTGGTCGTGCGATTGCCGAAGAAGTCGTGGCTGTGCGACATGCCGGCCAGGCCGAAGTGCACGATCGGATCGTCGGTGGCCGTGTGGCTGTAGCCGCACTTGACGACGAACTGGGGGACGTCGCCCTGGGGTCCGAGATGGATCGCCGCGACGGCGGCCGGCGCGGGCGCGCTCGACGCGCCCTGGCCGCGGCCGACGGCCGTCGTGACCGCCGCTAGAATGGCGATGATCACGACGGCTCCACCGGTCAGCAGTAACAGCCGGTGACCCGACCGGGGCGACTCCGACGGCACCGGTTCAGCCCTCGGTGGGCTTCGCCGGCAGCGTGATGGCGGCTAGGTCGACTGTCATGGGCACGTCGACGGCCGGATGGGCCGGAGCCGATTCGGGGTCGGGCATGTTGGGCTGGGCCGGCGGCACCGGCATCGCCTTGTAGTCGCCGGCGGGCGGCCGGGTGCTGGCGATCAGGCTCACCAGGTCGAGGGCGCCGGCCTTGGGGTCACCGGTGCCGGTGCCCGTGCAGGGTGCCAGCGTCTCGATGTTGGCCGGAGCCGACGTCTTGAACGTGTTGCCGCTGAAGCAGTTGCCGGCCTCGGCCGGACCAGTGCCCGACAGGTCGCCGAAGGCCAGGTCGCCCAGGCCCGAACCGCTGACCACGTTGTCGATCACCTTGTTGTCGGCCGGGGGCCACAGCACCGTGCCGGCCGACTTCGGCGTCGGGGTCGGATCGGTCTTCTGCTCGGCGCAGGTGCGTTCCATCTGGGCGGCGGTCGGCACTCCGTCGTTGGCGTCGTTCTCGGGGAACGGCACCAGGCCGATGCCGGTGCGTTCGTGGTCGTAGACCAGGTTGCGCTCGATGTCGTTCTGGCGCCCACCGGCCACCAGGATGCCGTTGCCCATGGCCAGCAGGGCCACGTCGATGGCCGGGCTGTTGGCCTGGTTGTTGTCGTAGACGACGTTGCCGATGATGGTGGTCTTGCGCTCGGGGTAGCACTGCTCGTAGCTGCCCGAGTTGGGCACCACGCCGGCACGGTTGTGGCGGAAGATCGAGTTGACGATCACCAGGTTTCCGCCGGAGTTGGTGCCCGAATAGCCCAGCCCGTTGTACTCGGACGTGAGCTCGGAGATCACCGCGTCGCACGGCTGGCAGGCACCGATGTAGACGCCGGCGTCGGGGCTACCCGAGGCGTAGTCGTGATCGAACTGACCCTTGGTCGAGTCGAAGGCGTAGAAGCCATAGTTCCCCGTGCGGTAGCTGGTGAGGTACGAACCCCGGTAGCCCTCGACACCGGTCCAGAAGAAGCCGTTGCCGGTGTAGTTGCGGGCCGTCATGTTCTCGACGGCCACGCCCTTGGCGCCCAGCACCCGCACCCCGTTCTCGAGGTTGAACTGCCCGTCGAGGATCACGGTGTTGCGGTCGGTGCCCCGCAGGTCGAGATTGTCGGTCGTGACGTTGACCGACTCGTTGTAGACGCCGGGAGAGACGAGGATGAGGTCGCCAGACTGCGCGGCATCGACGGCCCCCTGGATCGTGGGTTGGTCGGCCGGCACCTTGATGGTGTGGCCCGACGCGACGCTGGTCGTGGCCGGCGTCGATGTCGTGGAGCTC
>JAYUBX010000132.1:0-9767 GCA_043740665.1 Candidatus Neomicrothrix sp. | reverse complement strand
GATCGACTCGACGTCGACCCCGTCGACCTGCTGCAGTTCGGCGATCAACAGGTCAACAAGCTGCTCGGTCGGCAGCTCGACCAACAGTTCGTCGATGGCTCGACCGGCACCGCGTTCGAGAATGTCGATGCCCACCACGTCGCCGCCGACGGCACCGACCCGGCTGGCGACCTGACCCAGCGCGCCGGGACGGTCGGGCATCCAGAGTCTCAGGATGAAGGTCATGGTCATGTCGATCACGCTAGGGAAGCCCGATGAACGCCGTGTTTCCGGCGGACGAGCATTCGATGACCGACAGACCGCCTTCTGCCGCACCCTCGTTCGGGCGGGCCGAAATCCGCGGTTCTAGACCGCGCGGTCAAGCGCCGGGTACCGTTGCGCCCCATGAACCGGCGCCTGACCCAACGAGGCCAAGAGCGACGGCGCCAGCTGATGGAATTCGCGGCCGCCCGCTTCGCCGAACAGGGCTATCACCCGACGTCGGTGGCCGAGATCGTCCAGGGCCTCGGTGTGGGCAAGGGCGTCTTCTACTGGTACTTCTCGAGCAAGGAAGAGCTCTTCCTCGAGATCCTGAAGGACGCCCAGCACGACCTGCGGCGCACCCAGCAGCAGGCCATCGACGGCATCGACGATCCCGTTCGGCGCATCGAGCGGGGCATCCAGGCGTCGATGCGATGGTCGAGCGAGCACCCCGAGCTGTACAACCTGTTCGCCTTCGCCGCGACCGAAGAACGCTTCGCTCCCGCTCTGCGCAAGGGCCAGGCCACGGCGGTGTCGGACGCGATGCGCCACGTGCAGGCCGGCATCGACGCCGGCGCCATCCGTGAGGGAGACCCGAACCTGATCGCCCATGCGATCCTCGGCGTCACGTCACACCTGGCCCGGCGCTTCGTGCACGAAGAAGGTCAGCCGTGGCAAGACGTCGCCGATGGCGCCGTGGCCTTCTGCCTGGAAGGCCTGCTGGTGCCGGGAGATCTCGACCGCCTGGCCGAGGTGCCCCATTTCGGAAGGTTATGACGTTAACCTTCCGAAACTCCCCGAGTTACGGAAGGTTCCATGAACGGGCGTTGGTCGAAGATCAGCTGGCGGGGCCGCTCCGCGACAGCATGGGTACCCGCTCCGATCGCCTCGGACGCCTGCGCGGTCGGGCTTGCCGTCGCCCGGCGGACCGAGCAAGCAGCCGCGGCCGTCCGGCGGGCCGACGAGCTACTGCCAGGCACCTGGGAGCCGATTGCCCGGACCCTGCTGCGGACCGAAGGGGTGGCCTCCTCGAACATCGAAGGACTGCGGGCACCACTTGACGCGGTCATGGCCGCGGAACTCGGAGGACTCAGCACCGACGCGACCGCGGGGTGGATCGCCGACAACCTTGCCGTGGTGTCCGACGCGGTCCGCACCGCTCATCGCCTGCGCCTGAGCGTGGCCAGCCTGCATCGGTGGCACCGCCTGCTGATGCGCCACAGCGGACTGCCCGGCACCATGATCGGCCGGTTCCGAACGGCACAGGGATGGATCGGCGGGTCCAGCCCCCTTGACGCGGTCTACGTTCCTCCCCCGCCGGACTGCGTCGGCGCCCTGATGGCCGACCTCGTCGCCTTCGCCAATCGCTCGGACCTCGACCCGATCACCCATGCCGCGGTCCTTCATGCCCAGTTCGAGACGATTCATCCCTATGGTGACGGCAACGGTCGTCTCGGGCGGGTGTTGATCAGCTGGCTCCTCGCCCGCCGGGTGCCGGTCGCCATGCCGCCGCCGGTCAGTGTGCTCATCGCCCGCGACCCGGATGGCTACCTGTCGGGACTCTTCCAATTTCGAGAGGGTCCCCTCGACGCGTACGTCGGCTGGTTCGCCGACACCGTGAACCGGGCCGGCCAGGCCAGCGTCATCCTGGGTGAACAGATCCATGGCTTGCTGGCCGACTGGGACGAACGGGTGAGCGACCTTCGTTCCGATGCCGCCGCCCGCCGTCTCCTCCTCGTGTTGCCGGAGCACCCCGTCATCACCGCCACGGTGGCGGCCAAACGGCTCGGCGTCTCGGAGCGCGCCGCCCGCACCGCGCTGGCGGCGCTGGCCCAGCGCGGCATCGTCGCCGCCAGCGATGCCCGTCCATCGCTACCGGGGCGTCCTCGCTCGTGGTGGGTCGCGCCCGAACTACTCGACCAGGTCGGCGATTGGTCGGCCTGACGGCCCACGCGACTGGTGGCCGGCGGCCCGGCCGGGGTCGTAGCGAACCGCGTTCGTGCAGGTGGTTCAGCCGGTGAAGGCGGGCGTGGCCTGCACCGCTGGGGCGGCGGTGGTGGCCGTCGTGGCCGGCGCCGTGGTGGTGGTCGTGGTGACCACGGCACAGGGGTCGAGTTCGGCGCCGCCGCCGGCGAACGAACCGGGGGCGCCGTCGTTGCCGCCGTAGACGTATTCATAGGTCGACGAGTTGACGGGGATGCCGACGTTGCCCAGTAGCGCGACCTGGTTCAGCGTGCCCGCCTCGGTGGCAACCACGTCGGTGTAGTTCCCGACGGGGATGTCAGCCATGCCCTGGGTGCCGACGGCGACATTCGACACCAACAGGTGGCTGATGCCGTCAGGGCCGACGCCATGCAGGTCGATGGCTCCGCCCTTACTGTCGGCGCCGTTGCGGGCGACGAGGCGACCGAAGCCCGCCGCAACGCAATCGAGCGGAGTGGGGAGCATGGCGATAGTGGGGCCTTCGCTGCCCCAAAAGGCGATCAGCGTAACGACGCCCTGGTCGGGCAGCTCGAAGGTGGCCGTGGCATCGGGCGTACCTGTGTCGCAGGTGGTGGTGCCATTGGCAAAGAAGTCGACGGTGACCGAGCCGGCGGTCAAGGTGAACGGCGGGCTGGTCTGCTCGGTCGTGAGATCAGCCTCTTCGACCCCGTCGATGCAGAACGTGCTGTCGAACAAGGCCCCACCCTTGAAGCCCAGACAGAGAACGGCGAATCCCGCAAGAAGGCGTTTCATGACCAGCTCCTCCGGCTCACCGCCGGCCACGACAGGCGACCCCCCAGCGGGTTCGATGCGTGGCGATGGCGGTACTTGACCGTCAAGCCGCTGTCACGAACCCGATCAGCCGTCGAGCTTGACCAAGGCCTTGCGCAGGTTGCGGATGGCCTGGCCGGTGCGCTGCTCGTTCTCGATCAGGGCGAAGCGCACGTGGGCGTCGCCGCCGGGCCCGAAGCCGATGCCAGGCGATACTGCCACCTGCGCTTCCTTGACCAGATACGACGCGAACTCGACCGAACCCATCTCGAGGTAGGGCTCGGGGATCGGAGCCCAGACGAACATCGTGCCCCGGGGCGGCTCGACCGGCCAACCGATGCGGTTGAGGCCGCCACACAAGGTGTCGCGTCGCACCTGGTACATCTCGTTGACGACGGTCGGATACTCGGACGCTTCGTTGAGCGTGACGGTGGCGGCGATCTGGATGGGCTGGAACGTGCCGTAGTCGAGATAGCTCTTGAGCTTGGTGAGGGCGGCCACAACCTCGGCATTGCCCACCATGAACGCCACTCGCCAGCCGGCCATCGAGAACGACTTGGTCATCGAGTAGAGCTCGACGGCGACCTCTTTGGCCCCTTCGGCCTGCAGGATCGACGGCGGCGAGTAGCCGTCGAAACCGATCTCGGCGTAGGCGTTGTCGTGAACGACGATGACTTCCTTCTCACGGGCGAAGTCGACCACCTTCTGCATGAAGTCGAGGTCGACGCACGTGGTGGTGGGGTTGTGGGGAAACGACATGACGATGACCCGCGGCTTGGGCCACGAGTACTCCCACGCCTCGGTCATGCTGGCGAAGAAGTCGTCGCCCCCGGTGCCGAGTGGCACCTCACGGATGTCGGCGCCGGCCAGCAGTGGCCCGTAGATGTGGATCGGGTACGACGGCGACGGCACCAAGGCGGCATCGCCGGGCTGCAGCAATGTCCACATCAGGTGGGAGAAGCCTTCTTTGGCCCCGATGGTGTTGATGATCTCGGTGTCGGGGTCGAGCACCACGCCGAACCGTCGCAGGTAGAGATCAGCGACGGCCTGCCGCAGCTTGGGGATGCCCTTGCTGGACGAGTAGCGATGGTTCTTGGGGTTGTGCACCGCCTCGGCCAGCTTTTCGACGGCGATGTCGGGCGACGGAAAGTCGGGGTTGCCGAAGCCCAGGTCGATCACATCGATACCCGCTCGCCGCGCCTCGACCTTGAGCGAATCGATGATGGTGAAGACGTAGGGCGGCAGCGACGTGATCCGACGGAACTCCATCCGGCCAAGGTAGCCCGGCCGTCGGGCCGACCGAACCGGGTTCGTCGATCAGTGCGCCCCCGCAGCGAGCAGCTCGAGGGCCAGCAGGCCAGCCCCGATCGCGCCGGCATCCGCGCCCAGATCGGCCCCGACGATGCGCACCGGCGGGCGGTGGTCATAGGCCAGCACCAGGGTGGCGTAGGCCGCCCGAATGGGGGCCAGCAGCAGCTCGCCGGCGTCGGCCAACCCGCCACCGATGACGACGATTTCGGGGTCGAGCAGGTTCTCGAGGTTGGCCACGCCCAGCGCGACCCACCAACCGAACTCGGCCATCAGGGCGAGGGCATCGGCGTCGCCGTCGGCGGCGGCACTGGTCACGTGCTCGCCCTTCACGTCCTCGGGGTCGCCGCCGGCCAGCATCACGATGCCATCGGCTCGGCCGGCGTGCGCGGCATCTCGAGCGAGACGACCGAGCCCGCTGCCCGACGCGAATCGTTCCCAACAACCCCGACGCCCGCACGGGCACGGCGGACCGTTGGGGTCGACCACCATGTGGCCCGGCTCGCCCGCGAATCCGGCGGCGCCGCGCCGCAGCTCGCCGGCGATGATGATGCCGCCGCCGAGGCCGGTGCCCCGGGTGACCAGAACCAGATCGTCGGCCCCCCGGCCCGATCCGATGCGATGTTCGGCCACGGTGGCGGTGTTGGCGTCGTTGTCGACCACCACGGGCAACCCGGTGGCGACGGTGAGCGCCCCCTGCACGTCGAGATCGATGACGCCGGGCAGGTTGGGAGCGAATCGGATCGTCCCTTGGCGATCGACCAGGCCGGCGACCCCCGCGCCGATCGCTTCGATCGGCCCCCATCCCTGCCGGCCGAGATCGTCGTTGAGCAGCCCGACCAGTTCGAGCATGGCCCCGATGATGGCGTCGGCCGCGCGAGGCGTGTCGAGGCGCGCCGTAGCCAGCGCTCGATGCGGATCGGCGGGATCGAGCACCTGGCCCAGCACCTTGGTGCCGCCCAGATCGAGGCCGGCAACCAGGGGTCCCGACGCGGACCGCGGCGGCCGGTCGGCCATCAGTAGCGCAGCAGGGCGCCAATGCGCCCGAGCACGTCGAGGTCGGCGTTGTCGACGCAAACCTCGACATGACACGACTGGGCCAGCGCGGTGTCGACCGCTTCCTCGACGATGTCTTCGACGGCGATCAGCTCGCCGCCGCAGCCCGGGCAGGTGCGCCCGACCAGACCGAGGTGTCCGCAGCCGTCGCAACGCCAACCCGACTCGGTGTAGCCGGTCGAGACCAACAGCTGCTCGACCCGACGTTCGACCAGCGCCTGCAGCGTGGCCGCCGCGCCGATGACCGCTCGATGACCCGATGCGTGTTGGTCGCGCAGACGAGCGACGGCATCGGTCTCGTGCTGGCGCTCGACCTCGCGCTCGACATCGAGCACCGCCTCGCGGATCACGACGGGGTTGGCGGCGACGCCAACTTCGATGCGGCCGCACAACCGCTCGCGCAGGTAGGGGTGCAGTGCACTCTCGACCGACCCGACCATGGCCGCCGGCGCGCCCACGGTGAGGTGCTCGAACGGCTCCTGCTGGAACACGTGGAAGGCCACGTCGGCAGCGTGACGCAGATGGGCAGCGGCCAGCGCGTCGACGTGCCCGGTCACGTCACCCTGGTCGCTGTGGCCGCGGGTGTCGTAGTCACGGGGCAACTCGTCGAACAGCTCGGACCGGTCGATGAGCTCGCCGAACTGGAAGACCAACATGCGGGCCCGCTGCTTGTCGACCAGCAGCACGCCGAACCGGTCGAACTCCTGGGCGACCGACTCGAGCTGCGAGACCGCGGGGGCCTGGTTGATGACGACCCGGGTGCGCACCGGTACCGGCAGCGGTACGACCTTCCAGAAGTCGTGAGCCGAACACGAGAACATGGCCAAACCGCGGGTGGTCGAGCGATCGAAGCCGCCGCGGACGTACGACTCGATCCGCTCCAGGTCCTGCGTCACCGACGCCGTGCCATTCGCCCGGCCCCGAGCCGACCGCAGCACCCGGTCGAGCTCCTGGCGGTAGTCGCGGTGTCGGCTGAGCCGGCGCCCGTCGACATCGAGATAGCAGGTCGTGACGGGCGCATCCTGCCCTCGAAACCCAGCCAGCTCACGAATCGCAGCTTCGGTGATAGCGGCCACGGCACCTCCACGGGTCAGGTCCCCACGAGCGGGAATCGTTGACCCGATCGTAGGCAACGAGCGCGCCCGGTGCTGCCCGACCCCCAGACTCGTGTCGCCGCACCCGAACGGCGATCAGCCGATCAGACCAATTGCCCCCGAGCCGACACAACCGCGGCACGATTGACCCCGACCGTCGAGGTCCATTCGAGCACGGTTGGATCGTCGCTGAGGTAGATGATCTGCACCGATCCGGTCATGGGTTCGAGCTTGTTCAACAGGGCGGTGACCACCGATGGGGCCAGGTCGGCCAAGGCGTCATCGAGCACGATCGGCACCGATCCGGCGAACGACGCGGCACGCAGGGCGGCGAGCCGTGACAGCAGGTAGAACTCGATCCCCTCGGGGCCGTCGTCGAGCTCGTCGGGGCCGACGTCGAAGGCCGGATCGCTGGCCGGTCGAGGCGAGTCGGCGGACGTCGGGCCCCCGGCCGCGACGGCCGCGGCCAGTTCGGACGCGATCCGGATCAATCGACTGGACGCCACCGCCTCGACTCGCGTCGAGGCGTCGACGAGAGCCAGCCGGGCTTCGAGCTGATCGGCGTAATCACGCTCGTCCTCGTCGGCCCGGTCGCGGTCAGCCTGCAACGACACGATGTCGACCGGCACCGACGACTCGGCGGCCAGGGCCGAGTCGGTGATGTCGATGGTGGCCTCACTGGCCGCCGCGGCATCGAGTCGCTCGATCGACCGGCGGTTGTCGGCCAGGTCGGCGCTGAGCTGGTCCCGAGCGTGCTCGAGTTCGCCGACCCGGTCCGAGATGCTGCGCACCTCGGCCAGGAACGCATCGGCCGCCATGAGCGTGCGATCGATTCCTGGTTCGCTGGTGCCGAGATCGAGACCCACCAGGGCCAGTTGATAGGCCAACGCCTCGACCAGTTCTTCGGTCGTGACCTCGCGCTTGGGTTCCTTGAAGGCCCGCAGCGCCTGCTCGAGATCGTTCTGCTCGTCGTCGCCACCGAGCAGGTCGAAAGCTTCGAGATAGGCCGCTTCGAGCTGATCGAGCAGGCCCGAATGCTCGGGGTCGGCCTCGACGTCCTTGGCGACCTCGGCCCAGTGCCCCTCGGCCGCATCGAGCTGGTGACGAGCCAGGTCGAGCCGCTGTTCGGCTACGGGGTCGATCGACAGCAGGCCGGCGCCCATCACGTAGGCGCTCCACGTGGGGAAGCCCACCCTGTCGAGGATCGCCCGTTCGGCCGCCGCCGCGTCGTCGAACCGCTTCTGCCCGCCGCGGCGACGCAAGCCCGACATGCCCGATTCGGCCTCGAGCACCGCCCCGTGCGCCGCCTCGAGCTCGATCACGTCGTCGGGCGACAGCGACGGCTTGCGCATGGCCCGCTCGGCCCCGGCCAAATCGGCGCGAGCCGCTTCGAGTTGGGCCAGCGCGGTGGCGGTGCCGCGACCCTGCGCTTCGAGTCGCGACTCGAGGGCATCGACCTGCTGCTGCAGCGCCACGAACTGATCGGCGAGCTGCGCCGCCCGATCGGATGGCACCATCTCGACGGGAGCAGGGTCGCGAATCGCTTCGAGCAGCACCTCGATCGGGCGGATATCGAGCCCCGAGAGCTCGGCCAGGCCCTGATCGACCCGGGCCAGTTCGACGGTGAGCGACTCGTGGCGAGCGTCGAGCTCGGCCCGGTCGAGTAGAGCGGGGGCGTCGTTGTCGACGGCTTCAGTCGCGTCGGTCGGCAACGAGGACGAGGCGGTGGCGTCATCGAGAGCGGCGGCGGCCTGGCGGGCAGCCGATGCGGCCTCGGTGTGCTCTCGCCGGGCCCGGTCGGTGGCTTCGCGCAGGATCGACAGGGTTTCGCGAGCCGAGCGCTGACGACGCCGGGCCGCGTCGAGCTCGGGATAGACACCCGGCGGCGTATCAGCGAGGAACTGTTCGGTGCTGATGCGGGTCGCCGGACCGGCGTCGAGCAACGCCCCCGGCAGGTCCGACCGCCGCACGACCGAATCGACGTCGCTCTGCAGGGCGAACAGCTCGAGCGTCTCGGTCGAGAGATCGAACAGCACGCCGTGCGATTCGACCAGTCCGTCCAGCCCGCCCGTTTGCCCGGACGGAAGAGACCGCACCACGTCGATCAGCTGATCGCGTGCCATCGAATCGAGTCCGCTCACGACGGTCATCATCGGATGCAGATCAAGAGCGGCGCGCTGATCGCCATCGAGCGAGAGCTGGATCTGGATCTGGATCAACCTCATGATGTTCTATCCATCGGTCTCATCGAGGGGTATATGAACCACATGATCCTACTGGCAGCTGGTCCGGCGACTGGTCGGCCGCCGGTGGCCGACCGGTTCAGGAGACCCGGATGTGCTGTACACCGGGCGGGTCGTCGCCATCCTCGTGACCCGGATGACCAGCCGAGCGGTCGCCCGAATGCCGTCGGGCCGGGTTCACCCGCGTGGCGGCCTGGGCGGCGGCCTGCGCCACCGTCGTGAAGGTCTCGACCACCGTTGCCACCGCATCGCGGTCGTGCACGACCCCTTCGACGGCGTCGAGAAACGAACGGGCCGCGGCGATCATCTCACTGGCCGCCGTCTGCAGATGATCGATGGCTTCGGCGGTGGGTGGATCGGATCCGTTGGCCGGTTCACGCTCGGACTGTTCGTGTTCGGGCTGTTCATGCACCTGCCTACCCCCTGTCCGAGCCGGCCGCCGGCGATTCGAACACTACCCGCAGCTTGCCTTTGCGCAGCTTGGCCGACGTGACCTGGCGCCGTCGCAGCGAGTCGGGCAACACGATGGCCCGACGGTACGGGCCGATCCTCACCAGCAGTTCGTCGCCGTGACGGCCGACCTCGAGATCGTCCACATCGGCAAAGGGCAGTTCTTGGGTGAGCACGTAGGTCGCGCCCTTCTTCTTGATGCGCAGCGGATCGCTGTCGTGCAGCACCGCCGCGGGGTCGGCGCCGCCGTAGACCTCGTCGGCGAAGACTCGAAGCCGATCGATCCCGACCAGCTCGTCGGCCGCCAGCCGTGCCCGCAACACCGGCAGCGGTGAGAACGAATCCTCGATGGTCTGCAGGTGTTCCTGGTGCGCCTGCTTCCACTTGTCGAACCACGGATCGGTCACCTCGTCGGGCAGCAGACGGTTGGCGACCACCGCATCGACCCGGTACCCGAACAGCGACAGGTAGGTATAGGTGCGGCGGGCCTCGGCGATGACCATCCGCTCAGGGTTCACGACCAGCCGAACGCTGGTGACCGCCGGGTCCGACAGGATCTCCTTGACGCCGTCGAGCCGGTCATAGAAGCGACGCGACGCCGTGAAGACGTCGTCGCCGGCCA
>JAYUBX010000131.1:0-5452 GCA_043740665.1 Candidatus Neomicrothrix sp. | reverse complement strand
CAGTGAGCGCGGTGCCGATCGACTCGAACGCGAGCGGGTTCCATTCGAGGTCGACGTAGTCGAGCATGTTCGTGCCGATGAGCTCGTCGGCGGTGTACCCGAAGACCGCTTCGGTGGCTCCGGATACGAAGGTGATGGTGCCCAGCTCGTTGACGACGCCGATGGTGATCGGCGCGCCGTCGACGAGCTTGCGGACCAGCTCCGATGGCGGGGTTGCTCGCTCGGGTGTCGGCTGCATAGCGGTCCTTCCACCGTGACGATCACCATCATTGTCCACGCCGACGAGCGAGCCGGCGCGGGCCGACCGGACCGGCGGTGCGGGTCGCTCGGCACCGACGGCGTGAGGGATGCGAAGATGAGGCCATGGACGACCGCTTCGAGGTGCAACGAACGATTCCGGCTGACGCCGCCACCATCTTCGGCGTGGTGAGCAGCCCCAAGGGCCACGTCGCCATCGACGCATCGGGGATGTTGCAGGATGCGAGCGGCGAGCCCGCTCACGCCGTGGGCGACACCTTCGTCATCCACATGGACCGCGAGGCCCTTGGCGATCTTCCGATGGGCAAGTACGACGTGACCGTCACGATCACCGCCTACGAGCAGGACCGCTTCGTCACGTGGGAGGTCTCGGGCCTGAACTTCCCGAGCATCGGTCACTACTACGGCTACCGGCTCGAGCCGGTCGACGGGGGCACCCTGGTGACATCGATCTACGACTGGTCCGTGGTGGACGAGAAGTGGAAGCCCGAGGGCACGTGGCCGATCGTTCCTGAGTCGGCGCTGAAGGCCACGCTCGGCATTCTCGAGCGCACCGTCCGGACGACACCACGACAAGGAGACTGACATGGCTTGGGATTTCTCGACCGATCCGCAGTTCCAGAAGAAGCTCGACTGGGTCGAGGAGTTCTGTCGCGAGGAGGTCGAGCCGCTCGAGTACGTCTTCCCTTACGCGGTCCGCTCGAAGGACCCCAAGGTCAGGGCATTGGTCAAGGGCTTGCAGGACCAGGTCAAGGACCAGGGCCTTTGGGCCATCTTCCTCGACGAAGAGCTCGGTGGTCCCGGCTACGGCCAACTGCAACTGGGCCTGCTGAACGAGATCCTCGGCCGCTATTCGTCGGCGCCGCAGATGTTCGGCGCCGCCGCTCCCGACACCGGCAACATGGAAATGCTGGCGGCCTACGGCACCGACGAGCAGAAGGAGCGCTGGCTGACGCCGATGCTCAACCAGGAGATGTGGTCGGCCTATTCGATGACCGAGCCGCAGGGTGGCTCCGACCCGAACCTGTTCAAGACCTACGCCACTCGCGACGGTGAGGAGTGGGTGATCAACGGCGAGAAGTGGTTCACCAGCGCGGGGCGGGTGGCCGACATCCTCTTCGTCATGTGCACCAACGGCATGTTCGTGGTGCCGCGTGCGACACCCGGTGTCGAGATCCAGCCTCAGCCCCGGAACCACAACCACATCATCTACAACGAGGTGCGCATCCCGCTCGATCACCTGCTCGGGCCTGAGGACGGTGCCAAGGTGCTCGCCCAGCGTCGGCTCGGTGGGGGCCGAATTCACCACGCCATGCGCACCATCGCCCAGTGCAAGCTGGCCTTCGACATGATGTGCGAGCGGGCGCTAAGTCGCGAGTCGCACGGCAAGATCATCGGTGAGCACCAGATGGTGCAGGAGAAGATCGCCGACTCCTACGCCCAGATCCGGATGCTGCGCCTGTTCGTGCTCGAGACCGCCTGGAAGATCGACAACACCAGCACCCAGGAGACCCGAACTGACATCGCCGCGGTGAAGTACACGATGGCCAAGGTCCTGCGCGACGTCTCGTTCAACGCGTTGCACATCCTCGGCTCGCTCGGGACGACCGACCTCACGCCGATTCAGGCCATGTACGCGGCGGCACCGACCATGGGCATCGCCGACGGCGTCGACGAGGTGCACAAGTCGACCGTCGCCCGCAACGTGCTCAAGGGCTACCGACCCCATGAGGGCTACTGGCCCACCGAGTACATCCCGGCCAAGCGCGAAGCGGCCTGGCAGAAGTTCGAGCCCCGGTTTGCGGCCGACCCCGACCTGCGCACTCTGGCCGAGGGCTACAAGAAGTACTTCGCCAACCGACGGTGAGCGCGGCCTGAACCGGTGTTGCATCTTGATGTAGTAACCCACGCATCATGATGTATCTTCACGGGATGCGAACCACAATCGACTTGGCCCCCGATGTCGTCGCCGCAATCGAAGCCATGCAAGAGGCTCGACAGCTGGGGCGTAGCGAGGCGGTGAATGAGCTGGTCCGAGCCGGAGCGGCGGCCTCGCCCTCGCGGGAGCGGTTCGTGCAGCGGACCGCAGCGATCGGCATCAGGGTCGACGTGTCGAACGTGGCTGCGGCCCTCGAATCGCTCGAGGGGCCGGATCACCGCTGATGCTCGTTGACGCCAACCTCCTGTTGCACGCGGTGGATGAGCGCAGCCCGTTCCATGAGCGTTCTCTCGACTGGCTCACCGAGGCGCTGAACGGCTCGCGGCGTGTTGGGCTGCCATGGATGAGCCTGGTGGCCTTTCTTCGCATCAGCACCAACCTGCGGGCGACCGATCGTCCGCTGTCGCCCTCGGCGGCGTCGGAGTTTGTCCGGGACTGGCTGGCGGCAGACGTGGTATGGAACCCAGGCCCGGGGCCCCACCACGACGAGATCTTCCTTGGTCTGGTCGACGAGGGCCAGCTCTCGGGGAACCTGATCAGCGATGCTCACCTGGCGGCCATCGCGATCGAGCACGGGCTGACGCTCGCTTCAAACGACTCGGATTTCTCCAGGTTTCAGGGACTCCAGTGGCAGAACCCCCTGAGGTAGGTGTCCCTGATCGCGCCGAGGCGGTGGCATAATCCCCCAACCTTCCTTGAAAATGCGCGCCCAGGCGCGCTCAGGGGCACAAGGTTCGCCATCGCCGGGGCCGCCGATAGGGTTCGTCTCTCGCCCGAACGCTGGAGGAACCCATGACCGAAGACGGCGGCGTTGCCGGCCTGCTGCTGCACGTAGACCAATCGATCCGTCCCCAGGACGACCTGTTCGGCCATGTCAACGGGGCGTGGCTCGCGTCGGTCGAGATGCCCCCGGACCTGCCGTCGGTGGGCGGGTTCATCGACCTGGTGCTCGAGTCCGAGGCGCAGGTCGCCGACCTGTTGCGAGCGGCGAGTGCGGACGCCGAATCGGGTGTCGCGCCGGTCGGCAGCGTCCGCCAGAAGATCGGCGACCTGTTCGCCAGCTTCCTGGACGAGGAACGGGTCGACGCCCTCGGCGCGGCGCCGTTGGCGGCCGACCTGGCGGCGATCGACGCGGCCGGCGACCTGGGCGAGTTCGTGACGTTGCTCGGTCGGTTCCAGCGCGAAGCCGTCGGCGGCATGGTCGACGCCTATGTCGACACCGACGATCGCCAATCCGACCGCTACGTCGTCAACATCCTGCAGGGGGGCTTGGGCCTGCCCGACGAGGCGTACTACCGCGAGGACGAGCACGCCGAGATCCGCGTCGCCTACGTCGCCCACGTGGCGGCCCTGCTCGAACTGGTCGGGCGTGACGCCGGCACCGCCGCCGGCCAGGCCGCTCGCATCATGGCGCTCGAGACGCGGCTGGCCGCCGGCCATTGGGATCGGGTGCGCAGCCGCGACGTCATCGACACCTACAACCTGACGACGCTGCCCGAGTTGCAAGCGGCGGCGCCCGCCTTCGACTGGGTTGCCTGGATCGGCGCGCTCGGCGGATCGCCCGACGCGCTGGTCGACGTGGTCGTCCGCCAGCCGAGCTACCTGGGTGTGTTGTCTGACGCCTTGACCGAGGTCGACCTTGACGACTGGAAGGCGTGGCTCACCTTCCACCTTGTCCACTCGCTGGCGCCCTACCTGAGCTCGGCGTTCGTCGACGAGAACTTCGCGTTCTACGCCAAGACCCTCACCGGCACCGAAGAGATGCGCGACCGATGGAAGCGGGGTGTGGGCCTGACCAATGGTTCCCTCGGTGAAGCGGTCGGCGAGGAGTACGTCGCTCAGCACTTCCCGCCCGAGTCAAAGGCTCGAATGGAGGAACTGGTCGCCAACGTGGTTGAGGCCTACCGCGTCAGCATCGGCCGGCTCGACTGGATGGGGGCCGACACCCGTGAGCGAGCCCTCACCAAGCTCGGTCAGTTCCACGCCAAGATCGGCTACCCGGATCGCTGGCGTGACTACACCTCGCTCTCGATCGAGCGTGACGACCTGGTGGGCAACGTCCGCCGGGCATCGCGGTTCGAGACCGACCGGCAGCTGGCCAAGCTCGGCTCGCCCGTCGATCCTGGCGAGTGGCACATGACCCCGCAGACGGTGAACGCCTACTACAACCCCGGCACCAACGAGATTTGCTTCCCGGCGGCGATCCTGCGGCCACCCTTCTTCGATCCCGATGCCGACGATGCGCTGAACTATGGGGGCATCGGGGCCGTCATCGCCCACGAGATCGGGCATGGCTTCGACGATCAAGGCTCGCAGTACGACGGCGTCGGTAACCTGAGCGATTGGTGGACCGACGACGACCGTGAGCAGTTCGGCTGGCGCACCGACCAGCTCATCGCCCAGTACGACGGCTTCGAGCCCCGAGCGCTTCCCGGCCAGCACGTCAACGGTGCCCTGACGGTGGGGGAGAACATCGGTGACCTCGGAGGCCTCACGATCGGGCTGCTCGCCTATCAGCTGAGCCTCAGTGATGGTTCGGCGCCCGAGATCGAGGGCCTGACCGGCGAGCAGCGCGTCTTCTACAACTGGGGCCTGATCTGGCGGGTGAAGGCCCGTCCCGAGATGGCGGCGCAACTGCTGGCCGTCGATCCCCACTCGCCGCCGGAGTTCCGGGCCAACATCGTGCGCAACCTCGACGAGTTCCACACCGCCTTCGCCACCAAGCCGGGCGACGACCTCTGGCTCGACCCCGAGTCCCGTGTCCGCATCTGGTGACTGGTGACTGGTGACTGGTCGAGTCTGCCGGATTAAGCCCAGGCAAGCTAGCGTCATGTCGGTCCACGAAGCGAACACACATGAGGCCAAGAGTCGACTCTCGGAGCTCATCCGGGAGGCCGAAGCGGGAACGGATGTGATCGTTGCCCGCAACGGCCAGCCAGTCGCCAAGATCATCCCGTGGCTGCCGAAGCGGCCGGCGCGGCCAGCCGGAGCGTGGTCGGGCCTGGTCACCTACACGACCGATCCGGTGGCTTCTGACGATGAGGTCAGCCAATTGTTCGAGGACTCCGTGCTCGCGGACAATCCGTGAGGTTGCTTCTCGACAGTCACGTCGCGCTCTCGTGGCTCGCCGACGACGGTTCCCTCGGATCGACGTGCGGTGACCAGTTGAAATCAGCCGAGAAGGTGTACGTCTCGGCGGTGACGCCATGGGAACTCGGTATCAAGAGAGCCCTCGGCAAGCTCGCGTATCCCGAC
>JAYUBX010000130.1:0-1560 GCA_043740665.1 Candidatus Neomicrothrix sp. | reverse complement strand
TCACCCACCGGCCATCAGCCCAATTCGGTACCGAGAATGCTGACGAACGACACCATCTCGCCGGGATAGCCGCCCAGGTTGTGCACCAAGCCGAGGTGGCGCCCCGACGGGCCATCGGTCGTCAGGATGCGCCGATCGTCGGGAGCCTCGCCCCGCAGCTGCAGCCAGTTCTCGAAATGCATGCGCAGCCCCGACGCTCCCACCGGATGGCCGAAGCTCTTGAGACCACCGTCGGGGTTGACCGGCAACTCGCCAATCAGGTCGAACACGCCGGCCTCTTCGTCCTTCCATGCCTGGCCTCGGTCGGAGAATCCCAGATCCTCCATCAGTACCAGCTCGGTCGGCGTGAAGCAGTCGTGCACCTCGGCCATGGCCAGCTCGTGGCGAGGATCGGTGATGCCGGCCTGGGCGTAGGCGTCGGCGGCGCACTGGGCGACCTCGGGGAAGGTCGTGTAGTCGTAGGACGGATCGATCAGTCCCGAGCCGTTGCCGGCCACGAACGACAGCGCCTTGATGTAGAGCGGCTGGTCGGTGTAGCGGTGGGCGTCCTCGGCCCGCACCACGATCGCCGCCGCTGATCCGTCGGCCACACCGGCGCAGTCGAACACGCCGAGGCGCCCGGCGACGGTGGGCGCGTTGCAGATGGCATCGATGTCCATCTCGCGACGGAACTGGGCGCGTGGATTGCGGGCGCCGTTGTAGTGGTTCTTCGACGCGATGCCGGCCAGCACCCGCTTGAGGTGATCCTCGTCGATGCCGTAGCGCTGGGCATAGGCCGGCACGATCAGGCTGAACATGGCCGCCGCGGTCAGGCTGCGGGCGGTGCCGTCGTTGGGAATCGGAAAGGCGTTCAGACCTTGGTAGCCGCCGTCCTTGACCTTCTCGACGCCGACCGCCATGGCCACGTCGTAGGCGCCCGACGCCACCGCGTAGGCCGCCTGGCGCAGCGCCTCGCTACCCGACGCGCAGTAGTTCTCGACGCGGGTGACCGGCTTGCCCTCGAGCTTGAGGGGCGCGGCCAGGGTGACCCCGCTCATGCCCGACTGGGCGGTGCCCAGCCAGTACGCGTCGACGTCGTCCTTGGTCAGCCCGGCCGAGGCGAACGTCTCGTTGGTGGCGTCGATGAGCAGATCGTCGACGCCCTTGTCCCAGTGCTCCTTGAAGGGGGTGCAGCCCATCCCGACGATGGCGACCTTGTCCTTGATGCCGTGCGAGCTCATGCGTCGTCCTTGTTCATGGGTCGTCCCGAAGGGGCTTGGCTTTCCAGAAGTAGTTCTGGATACCGTCAGATCGGTTCAGACGGCGGAAGGTCAGCTCGACCCGCTGGCCCATCGCCACATCGGCGGCGTCGACGTCGGTGAGCTCGACCGGCAACCGCCCACCGGTGGGCTGGTCGAAGTCGACCACTGCGAACACGATCGGCGGGCTGGGCGAGTAGGCCAAGCGGTCGACGGTGAAGGTGACGATGGTGCCGAAGGCGTCAGCCATGGGCACTGGTTCCATGTCGTCGATGGCGCCGCCTTGGTAGGACACCCGCGAGGGCGGCATGTGCATCGCCCC
>JAYUBX010000129.1:0-1976 GCA_043740665.1 Candidatus Neomicrothrix sp. | reverse complement strand
CAGGATCTGGGTTCGGTTCTCGAGGTCGATGCCGGTCTGCAGACTGGCGGTCTCGAGGTTCGACCACATGACTTCCTTGGTCATCCAGACCCCGAACGGGCTGTTGGCGGCGATGAGCTCGGCCGTTTCGAGCGCCGAGTCGAGCAGTTCGTCGTCGGGCACCGTCCGCACGACCAGGCCGATGCGCTCGGCCTCGGCCGCGTCGATGATGCGTCCGGTGAGCATCAGCTCGTGGGCCCGTGACGCGCCGACCAGTCGCGGCAGCAGCCAGCTCACCCCGATGTCGCAGCCCGACAGGCCGACCCGGATGAAGGCCACGTTGAACCGGGCCGACGCGCCGGCGATGCGCACGTCGCTGCCCAGCACCAGGGCCAGCCCACCACCAGCGGCGGCGCCGTTGACGGCCGAGATCACCGGCTGGCGCAGCGAGCGCAGGTGCGGGATCAGCGACGCGATGTATTGCTGCGTGGCCATGCCGGCCTGGGCGCGGCCCAGACCCTCGCTCCCTGGCGCCGTCGGCACCTCCTTCAGGTCGAGACCCGAGCAGAACCCCCGGCCGGCGCCGGTCAGGATCACGACCCGACAGTCCGGATCGGCGGCGATCTCGTCGAGGCGGGCATGCAGATCGCCGACCAGCTCGATGCTCATCGCGTTGAGTCGATCGGGACGGTTGAGGGTGATCAGGGCGATACCGGGACGGATGGTTTCGAGCAGCACGGTCGACATGTCCTCAGCCTCGCGCGTCACCGGTCAGCGGACGTGCGAGGCTCGCGACGTGACCGACCACGATCGCTCCGGTGAGGGACGTCGCCATGTGTTGCATCCCCCGCTGCCCGTCGACGAGTTGCTCACCCTGCGACTGCTGCGAGGTGCCGGGCGCCTGCGGTTCGCCGGCGACGGCGTGTGGCAAACCACCCGCACCGTCGATGGTCCCGCCACCGTGCTGATCGAGCCCCGCACCGGACCCGACGACCCCGTCGTGCTGCGAGCCTGGGGTCCGGGAGCCGACCGGGCCGTGGCCCAGGTACCCGAGCTGTTGGGTTTCCATGACACCGCCGAGGGTTTCGCCCCGGTGCACCCACTAGTACGCGAGCAGCATCGCCGGCAGCCGGCCTTGCGCATCGGCCGCACCCGGTCGGTGGCCGAGGTGCTGTTGCCCACGATCGTCGAGCAGAAGGTGCCCAACGCCGACGCCCAACGCAGCTGGCGGTCCCTGCGCTCGGCGTTCGCCGAGGCCGCTCCCGGGCCGGCCGACCTGATCCTTCCCCCCGATCCAGCCCGCCTGGCGACCCTCGCCTACCACGACCTGCATCGCTTCGGCATCGAACGCAAGCGAGCCGATCCCCTGCTGGCGGCCTGCCGGGCCGCCGGCCAGCTCGAACGGTTCGCCCACCGCACCCCGGAGCAACTGGCGTTGGGCGTGCAGCAGCTGCCGGGGGTCGGGCCGTGGACGGCATCGGTGGTGGCCCGGATCGTGCTCGGCGATCCTGACACGGTCGTGGTCGGTGACTACAACCTGGCCGACTTGGTCGCCTGGGCCCTGGTCGGCGAACGCACTGCCGACGACGCTCGCATGCTCGACCTGCTCGAACCCGAACGGCCCCACCGAGCCCGCGCCTTCGCCCTGATCATGACCGCCGCACGCACGCCCCCTCGCCACGGACCCCGGCTGCGCTCCGCGTCAATCGTTGATCAGGCCAGCTGAGACCAAGCCAGCGGGCGGAGCTCGTCCCCGGCACGTGGACGCTTCAGCGGCGACAGATGTACTGGGCGAAGATCTGATCGTCGCTGTAGACGGCTTCCTCGATGGTGAAGCCCGCTTGCTGGATCATGGGTTCGAGCAGCCAGGCGAACGTGCTGTTCTCGTCTCGAACATGTTCCTCCAGCTCGGCCCTGGTCCACCCCTCGTCGACCCGGTCTTGGGCGTAGCCCGCAAACCACCGTTCGAGCACCGATGCCGTTTCGGGCACGTCGAA
>JAYUBX010000128.1:0-1680 GCA_043740665.1 Candidatus Neomicrothrix sp. | reverse complement strand
GCCGGTGTCGTTGGCCAGGTAGCCGGGAGCCGCCACCACCAACTGGGTGTCCGACGGGGTGGTGTAGGTGTCGTTATTGGCGACCGGGCCCGAGACGACGGCCCGGGCGGCGGGCACACCCAGGGCCCAGACGATGGCGGCGAAGACGACCAGGGCGAGCCCGCCGCGCTTCACCGAGAACTCGGAGCGCGGTCATGACCGGGGCCGAGTCGCCGCTTCATGGCGTCAGCGATTCACGGGACGGATCTGAGCCTGGCCTGCACGGCTGTGCTTCCACGGACACCACCTCGGTTCGAGGTGCTCCCAGTCTGGCGTCCGGGGCACGCTCGTTGTTCGACGGTAGCCCCAAGTCGTCAGCGGAGCTATGGATTGTTGTGGGCTGGTCCTTGACTTTCCCTAACAGCGTTCTAGTCTACAATACATGTTAGAGAAACCGCAACGAGATCGGCGGATCGAACGGCATGAGGCGACGAAGGCCGAGATCCTCGACGTGGCGTGGCAATTCGCCCGCACCGAGGGCCTGGCCGGCGTGTCCTTGCGCGAGGTGGCCCGCCAAGTGGGCATGCAGGCGCCGTCGCTGTATTCGTACTTCGACTCGAAGAACGCCATCTTCGACGCCATGTTCGCTCAGGGAGCCCAAGCCTTCATCGAGCATCAGCAGCGGGCGGTGATGTCCGGCGATCCCCTGCACAACCTGCAGACCCACATGCGGTCGTTCGTTCAGTTCTGCACCGACGACGCGGCCCGCTATCAGCTGCTCTTCCAGCGGACGATCCCGGGGTTCGAGCCGTCGCCCGAGTCGTTCGCCATCGCCATCGAGGGGCTGGCCCTGGTCCGTGGGCGCCTGGCCGCCATCGGGATCCTCGAACCCGAGAGCCTCGATCTGCTCACTGCCATCGGCACCGGCATCACCGATCAGCAGATTTCCAACGATCCGGGCGGCGACCGCTGGATCCGGCTGGTCGACGACGCCATGGAGATGTTCTTCAACCACGTGACCCGGCCCGCGACCAGGCCCACCACCAAGCCGGTGGCCAAACGATCAACCAAGCGACCATCCACCCCAACCAGCAAGACGCCGAAAGTGAGGGTCCGATCATGACGACCACCTCGACTGCGGTCGATGACGTGAAACCAATCGACCGGGCGGCCAATCCGGCGCTGGCCGCGGCCGAGAACCAGAACATGCTCGACCTGCTCGAATCGCTGACCCACGACGATTGGTCGCAGCCGACCGATTGCTCGGCGTGGGACGTGCGGGCGATGGCCGGCCACGTGCTCGGCACCATGGAGGGGTTCGCCAAGCTCGGCTCGTTCGTCCACCTGATGCGCGCCGCCGGCAAGGCGGCCGGCGACGGTCCCTTCGTCGACGGCATGACCGCGGTGCAGGTGAGCGAGCACGCCGATCTGAGCCGGCCCGACCTGCTCGCTCGCATGGCCGACGTCGGCCCCAGGGTGGCGAGAGCCCGCCATCGGTTGCCAGGGCCGTTCCGCCTGATCCCCCTGAAGCAAGAAGTCGGCGGCGTCGAGGAGAAGTGGAAGATGGGCTATCTGCTCGACGTGATCCTGACTCGCGACACGTGGATGCACCGGGTCGACATCGCCCGGGCGACCGGGCACGAACTGGTGCTGACCGCCGAGCACGACGGCCGCATCGTCGCCGATGTGGTGGTCGAGTGG
>JAYUBX010000127.1:0-5251 GCA_043740665.1 Candidatus Neomicrothrix sp. | reverse complement strand
CCGCTGACGATCCGTGACCACTTGGAGCGCGCCGTGCTGGTGTACGGCGACCGCGATGCCGTGGTCGACGAACCGGACCAGCCGGCGGCGTCGCTGGGTCGCGTCACCTATCGCCGGGTCTACGAGTTGGCCGCCGCCCAGGCGGCGAGGCTCGATCAGCTCGGCATCGGCGTGGGCGAGCGGGTGGCGATCGTGTCGCACAACTCGGCGCGCATGCTGGCGGGCTTCTATGGGGTCAGCGCCTGGGGTCGGGTCTACGTGCCCATCAACTTCCGGCTGTCGGTCGACGAGATCCGCTACATCGTCGAGCACTGCGGCGCCACCATGCTGCTGATCGACCCCGAGCTCGAAGACTCGCTGGCCGCCATCGAATGTGCCCACAAGCTGGTGATCGGGCGCGACGACGACCAGATCTACCGGCACGGCGTCGACCCCGAACCGTGGGCCGCCGACGAGGACGCCACCGCCACCATCAACTACACGTCGGGCACGACGGCTCGCCCCAAGGGCGTGCAGATGACCCACCGCAACCTGTGGGTCAACGCGGCCACGTTCGGGTGGCACACCGGTGTGAGCGATCGCGACGTCTACCTGCACACGTTGCCCATGTTCCACTGCAACGGCTGGGGGATGCCCTACGCGGTGACCGCCATGGGCGTGAAGCAGGTCGTGTTGCGCAAGGTCGACGGGGCCGAGATCTTGCGGCGGATCGAAGCCGAGGGCGTGACCCTGTTGTGCGGGGCGCCGGCCGTCGTGGCCATGGTGCTAGAGGCGGCAGCCGGCTGGGACGGTCCCGTCCCAGGCTCGGGGCGGACCCGAATCGTGGTGGCCGGCGCGCCGCCGCCCACCCGCACCATCGAGCGGGTCGAGGCCGAGCTGGGATGGGAGTTCATCCAGATCTACGGGCTGACCGAGACGGCGCCGCTGCTGACCATCAACCGCAACCGGGCCGAGTGGGACGACCTCGAGCCCAGCGAACGGGCGACGCGGCTGAGCCGGGCCGGCGTGCCGGCGCTGGGCGTGACGCTGGCGACTGACGAGGCCGGCGAGATCCTGGCCCGGTCGAACGTGGTGCTCGAGGGCTACTGGGACAACCCGAGGGCCTCGGCGGATGCCCTCGACGGCGGCTGGTTCCACACCGGCGACGGAGGTTTCCTCGACGACGGCTATCTGACCATCGCCGACCGCAAGAAGGACGTGATCATCTCGGGTGGCGAGAACGTGTCGTCGATCGAGGTCGAGGACCGTCTGTTCAACCATCCGGCCGTGGCCGAGGTAGCGGTGATCGGCGTGCCCGACGAGAAGTGGGGCGAGACGGTGATGGCCCTGGTCGTCCTGGTGCCCGGAGCCGAGGTCACCGAGGCCGACCTCATCACCCACACTCGTTTTCAACTGGCCCACTACAAGTGCCCGACGCGCATCGAGTTCCGGGAGGAGTTGGCCCGCACCGCGACCGGCAAGTTGCAGAAGTACAAGCTGCGCCAGCCCTACTGGGAAGGGCAAGACCGGCAGGTCAATTGATGACCGAATAGGAACCGGCCCGGACACCAGGCACACTGGTCGGCCATGTTGCAGGTGCGCGAGCTCTCGGTCGAAGTCGGAGGTGTGGTCACGCTGGCCAACGCCAGCTTCACCGTGCGCGCCGGCGACAAGGTCGGTATCACCGGCCGCAACGGTGCCGGCAAGACCTCGTTGCTGCGGGTCCTGTCGGGCGATTCGGACCCGTACCGGGGGGTCGTCACCATCACCGGTGGCCTCGGCTACCTCTCCCAGGACCCCCGCGTCGACCAGACCGACGAGCACGCCACCGGGATGAGTCACGTGTTATCGGGTCGGGGCTTCGACCAGGCTGCCGCCCGACTCGAGAAGCTGCGGCTCGAGGTCGAGCAGGATCCCAGCGACGACCACATCGAGCGCTACACCCGGGCCGAGGAGCGCTTTCGGCTCGACGGTGGCTACGCGGCCGAGAGCGAAGCGCATCGTCTGGCCGACGGTCTGGGTCTCACCCAAGGTCGTCTCGACCTGCCGCTCGGGGCGTTGAGCGGCGGTGAGCGCCGCCGCGTCGAGCTGGCGCGGATCCTGTTCGCCGGCAGCGACGTGCTGCTGCTCGACGAGCCGACCAACCATCTCGACAGCGACGCCAAGGGTTGGTTGCTCGACTACATCCGCCGCTACCGCGGCGCCATGATCGTGATCAGTCACGACCTCGAACTGCTCGACGAGTCGATCACCCGGGTGATTCACCTCGAGCGCTACGGCAACGACGACACCGGCACCCTGGCCGAGTACAAGGGCACCTACAGCCAGTACCTCGCCGGGCGTGAGCGCGACGAGCATCAGCTCACCCGGCAGTCCGATCGCGAGCAGACCGAGATCAAGCGGCTCGCCACCCTGGCCGACTCGATGCGCGGCCAGACGGCCAAGCGGGCCAAGACGGCCAAGTCGATCGACACCCGGGTGGCCAAGCTCGAGAAGGTCGCGGTCGACGGCCCGGCCAAGCGGCGCTCGATCAGCGTGCGGTTCCCCGAGCCGCCGGCCGCCGGTCGAGTGGTGCTCGAGGTCGAGGACCTGGCCCGCTCGTACGGCAAGGTCGATGTGTTCGACTCGGTGTCGTTCACCGTCGAGCGGGGCGAGCGGCTGCTGGTCATGGGCCTCAACGGCGCCGGCAAGACCTCGCTGCTGCGCATCCTGGCCGGCGTGGCGACGCCCGACCTGGGCAAGGTGCGCTACGGCCACCAGGTCGACCACGGGTACTACGCCCAGGAGCACGACCTGCTCGATCCGTCGCGGTCACTGATGGACGAGATGCGAGCCCACGCCACCATCCCCGACACCGAAATCCGCGCCCTGCTGGGCATGTTCGGCCTCACCGGCGACATCGTCTTCCGTCCCGCCGGCACGTTGTCGGGTGGCGAGAAGACCAAGTTGGTGCTGTCGCAGCTGGTGGCCGGACGGCACAACCTGCTGTTTCTCGACGAGCCGACCAACAACCTCGATCCTGGCTCGCGCATCGCCACCGCCGAAGCACTGGCGGCTTGGCCCGGCACCATGGTGATCGTCAGCCACGACCGCGAGTTCGTCGAGGCGCTGCACCCCGATCGGGTGCTGACCATGCCCGAAGGTGACCTCGACTACTGGGAAGACGATCTGCTCGACCTCGTCGCCATGGCCTGAGTCGTCGGATGAATCAAAGGAGTGCGCACGTGGGTGTTCGATCACCGAAGCACCGGACGGGCGCGACCCTGGTCGCCGTCGCCCTCGCTGTCGTCGTGCTGGCCGCCGCGTGCGGCAGCAGCAAGACCAACGACGGTTCGAGTGGCATCGGTGCTCCGGCGGTCGAGACCACCCCCGAGACGACCCCGGCCGCGCTCACCGCAGTGCCGACCGCCGTGTCGACCGCGCCGGCTCGACCATCGCCGGGTTGTCAGAACGCAATGGCGGCGGCCGGGCCCGGGCCGGGCGCCCCGACCGGCACGGTGCTGCCGGACCAGAAGGTCACGGTCGACGGGGTCGAACACACCTACCGCCTGTTCGTGCCGCCCGCTGTCCGCGACAAGCCGACGCCGGTCGTGCTGAACCTGCACGGGCTCACCAGCAACATCGAACAGCAGGTGGCGGTCAGCCAGTTCGAGCCGTTGGCCGCAACCGAGCGCTTCTTCGTCGTCACGCCCCAGGGTCTGGGCACCCCGACCAAGTGGGCGTTCGACAACACGCCGCAGAACGCCGACCTGCCGTTCTTCAACGCCCTGCTCGATCAGATCGAGGCTCAGCTGTGCGTCGACATGGCTCGGGTGTACTCGACCGGCATCAGCAACGGCGGCATGATGTCGACCACCCTGGTCTGTCAGATGGGTGACCGCATCGCGGCGGTGGGCCTGGTGTCGGGCATCCGTGAGCCCGACAACTGCACCCCGCCTGATCTGCCCAAGCCCATGATCGTGTTCTGGGGCACCAAGGATGTCGTGCTGCCGTTCTATGGCGGCGTGGGGCCCGGTCTCACCGGCGCCAAGCCCATGGTGGCCCCGACCGCGCCGCCCGCCGATCTGCAGGGCTTCGCCCCGGTCGAACAGGTCGTGGGCGAGTGGGCCAGCCACGATGGTTGTAACGCCGAACCCACGGTGTTTCCGTCGGGCGTCAAGGTCGAGGAGCGGGTGTTCTCGGGCTGCACCGCGGATGTTCAGGTTCGGTTCTTCGTGGTCGCCGACGGCGGGCACGACTGGCCTGGCAGCAAGCTGCTGATCGGACTCAACAAGCCGGACGATCCCTATGCCACCAGTCTGGGCAACACCACCGACCAAATCGACGCGACCGCCCTGATCTGGCAGTTCTTCCGGGGCTACGCGCTGACCAGTTGAGCCTGGGCGTTCTGGTCACGCTGTTCGGCGGCCGCTTGGGCCTGCAGGATCCGCTTGGTGGTGAGCGCCACGATGGCCACGTCGACCACGCCCACGGTGGCCAGTACCAACGGCGACCCGGCATCGGTGCCGGCGGTCAACAGGTGCACCTGCGCCATCACGAACAGCGGGAAGCTCAAGAAGTGCAGCCTGCGCCACAGCCGGCGGGGTAGACGCTGACGGGCCAGCGAGGTCAGCTCGACGGCCAGCAGCAGGTAGAGCGCCACGATGCCGATGGCGACCGGCAGTGGCTTCCACGTCGAGGTGAACGGCACCAAGACCTGGATCGCGCTGAACGGCACGAACGAGTCGGCCAGGATGCCGAGGACGTGGACGGCGACGAAGATCACCGACAGGCCGCCCAGGTAGCGGTGCAGGTCGAGACGCCACGCCGGGCGGGGGCGGGCACCACGAGGCGCGGTCGACAGGGCGAGGCCCCACAACACCGACGCAGCCAGCAGGGCCGCGCTCACCAGGCCCGCCGATCGGGCGGTGTACCACCAAAATTGGTTCATCGGATCGCTCCCAGCGGGGCCGACATCGGGTCAGGCGACCCGGTCCATTGGATCGCTCGGATGGGCCTGTCGATCGCGGCCGAATTGGTCCCATCCCGAGCTGCGGACCTGGTGTCCGTACACGTCGATCAGCAAGGCGGCTCCGCCGGCTTGGGTCACCAGGCCGAGTCCCTGCACGGCCCCACCGACGAAGCCGGCCTTGGCCAGCACTTCGGCCTGCCATCCCAGCGCAGCAACGACGGTGACGGCGGCGACATCACCGTTCGATGGATGCCCGACCCGCGGGTCGATCAGATGGTGGCGGTCCTCGCCGTCGACCGACCAGTGGCGGCGCAGGCGAGA
>JAYUBX010000126.1:0-7270 GCA_043740665.1 Candidatus Neomicrothrix sp. | reverse complement strand
GGCCGAGGTGCCGCTGGTACCTGCGGTGCCGGCGACGCATCGGGCGCGGGCAACGGTGGCAGCGAAAGGAAGGCGATGAGGGTGGCCTGCTCGTCGGGTGAGGCGGACAGGAAGGTCACCGCCATCTGGTGGGCGGGGTCGTGGGCCAGCCGGACGTGGGTCAGGTTGGCATCCGACGGCGACATGTTGGCGGTCGCCGGATCGATGCTCGCATCGGTCTTGGGCGCGACCGTCGTCGTCGAAGCATCCGCGGAGGGCTGCGAGGCGGCGGCCTCGACGGCTGCCGTTGGGTGTTCCCGGAAGATTCCGGGTCCCGCCACGATGGCGCTGAGCGCAACCGCACCGGCGATGGTGGCCTCGGCGAGATGGCGCGCGCGAGGTTGTCGGACGGAAATGAGGGGCATGAGACGCATCCTTTCGGCCCCACGAGGGAGGGGGCGCGGGTCTTCGTGCCCAGAGAGCTTGCGACAATCCGTCATGAAATCGCAACTTCACCGCGATGATTCCGTTGTGAAACAGGTCACGCCGTCGGACAGGAAGTGACGTGAACACCATGAAAAATGCTGTAACGCATGGTTCTTGAGGCCCACGAGCTGACGAATCCGTCATGTGACGACCCGTCAGATGACGACCCGAGACATCATCCGGCGAGGGCGACGCACCCCGCGGCGACCGCCGCCAGGGCCAATCCGACGAGCTGGGTGCGGGACATCTGCTCGTGCAACACGACCCGAGCGAGCACCACGGTGGTGGCGGGGTAGAGCGCGGCGAGCACCGCAACCAGCGACAGCAGACCGCGGTTCACGGCCACCAGATAGAGGGCATTGGCACTGACATCACACAAACCGCACAGCACCACCAAGCGAATCGTGCCGTCGCGCAGGGTGTTGCCGCCGGGGGTGACCAGCACCAGGGCGAACAGCACGAGCAGCGAGGCCGACCGCGCCGACACCAGCGGCCACAGCCCGGCGTGGTGCGAGGTGCGCTGGAGGAACACGAAGAAGAAGCCGAAACCGATACCCGCGCCGAAGGCCGGCAACAGCGCCACCAGCGTCGCCCTGACCGGATGCGGACGCGGTGCTGTCTGCTGGAGGTGTTCTTCTTCGGCCCGCGCGATGAGCACGATGGCGGGAAACGCCAACGCGATGCCCACGGCCGCCAGAGGTCCCGGTCGTTCGCCGAAGGCCAGCCCCGCGATCATCGGAACGATGGCCGAGAAGACCGCGGTGACCGGCGCGGCGACGCTCATCGGCCCGCTCGACAGGGCGGTATAGAAGAGCACCAGACTGACCGCCCCAACCAGCCCACCCGCGACGCCCCAACCGAGATCGGCGCCGGACGGACGCGTCACGGGCAAGACCCCGACGACAAGCATGATCAACACCGTGAGCCCGACCAGTTGCGACCACGCCGCGACCACCATCGCTCGCACTCGTCGCGACGCCAGACCGCCCATGAAGTCACCCACGCCGAACACGCCAGCCGAGAGTGTTGCGAGAAGGGCAGCCATCAGCCCGGCAGTCTGGCAGCCCGCGCGCTCTGGTCGAGGACCCACGGGCGGGGGTAGGGAGGGACTATGGATCGTTACCGGATCGAATGGCAGGACGGGCCCCGGTTGGTGGGCGCCGACACCTGGGTGATCGACCTCGATCTGCTGAGAACGTCGGGACGATCACCTCTCCGGCTCGCCAAGAAGATCCAGGTCGTGGCGACCACCGACGACATGGCGGCCGTCGGCCCGACGCCTGCGGACTCGACGTTCTGGCGGGCACTGGTCGCCGTGGCGGTGGGCATCGTCATGCGCCGAGTCGCGACCGACGATATTCGCCTCGAACACCCTCGGACCCCGCTGCAGATCGCTCCCGACGTCGGCGAAGCCAAGCGCCGGTCGACCGCGATGGACACGGGTCCGGCCGCGCCATCGGACCTGATCTCCGAGTTCACCGCCCGGTGAGCGGCTGTCGCCAGCGGGCGCTTGTGCCGTGCCGACGAACCGTCAGGCCGGCCCGAGCGGCAATGCCGCGATGTCCTGCTCGAGAGCGAGCAGGATCTGCTTGCGGTCGAGCCCACCGCCATAGCCGGTCAGGCTGCCGTTGGCCCCAATCACCCGGTGGCACGGCACGATGACAGCGACGGGGTTGCGGCCGTTAGCCAGGCCGACGGCCCGCTGTGCCTTGGGCTTGCCGATGCGTTGGGCCAACGTGCCGTAGCTGATGGTCTCACCGTAGGGAATGTCGCAGAGCCCCGACCAGACCTGTTGTTGGAACGGGGTGCCGGTGAGGGCCAAGGGCACGTCGAACTCGGTGCGCTCGCCGCCGAAGTACTGCTCGAGCTGACGGCGAACCTCGGCCAGCACGACATCGTGATCGTCCCGCCGATGGCCGTCGTCGGATGATCCGGCCGGATGGGGCGTCATGTAGAGGCCGGTCAATTTGCGGTCATCGGCGGTGAGCAAGAGGTCACCGATCGGGCTGGCCACCGTGGTGAAGCGAGTGGAAGAGGTCGAGCTCATGGGGGTGACGGTACGCCCCGGCGACCGGGCTGTCTGGCGGAAATCGGACGAGCAGAGCCGGCGGCCCGACCCGATCCCTACACTCGCTCCCATGACCGATCCCGAGATTCTCGCCCACATCCATGCGCTCATGGACGAAGAACACGGGCTCAGTCAGGCCAACGTCGGCGGCGGTAGCTCGGCCGAGGCGGCCAAGACGCTGGGCGAGCTCGACGTCGAGATCGATCGGTACTGGGACCTGCTGCGCCAGCGCCGGGCGCTGCGACGAGCCGGACACGATCCCGAGACGGCGATGCTGCGACCCCCCGGCGAGGTCGAGGGCTACCAGCAATAGTTGCGAGTCAGGTCGACCCGTTCGGTCGACCCACGTCAGATCAGGGCCGCAGCCCGAGGTCATCCAGCGCGGCGCGCGCCGCCAGCCAACCACCCATGCCGTGCACACCCGGGCCGGGCGGGGTCGCCGACGAGCAGAGATAGAGCCCGTCGGCCGGCATCCGCCACGGCGACCGAGACCACACCGGACGGGCGATGAGTTGCCGCAGGTCGGTGCGGCCACCGGCGATGTCGCCCCCGACATAGTTGGCGTCGTGGGCTTCAACTGCAGCCGGGCCCATGACGTGGCGCCCGATGATGCGGTCACGGAAGCCGGGGGCATACCGCTCGACCTGGGCCTCGATCCGGTCGGTCATGTCGACCGTCGAGCCGTTGGGCACGTGGCAGTAGCCCCAGGCGTTGTGTTCACCGGCCGGTGCCCGTGTCGGATCGAAGCGCGATTGTTGGGCCAGCAAGACGAACGGTCGGTCGACGTGGCGCCCCCGCTGCAGCTCGCCTTCCGAGAACGCAACCTCGTCGATCGCTCCCCCGACATGAACCGTTCCGGCGCGGGCGCAGTCGGTGGCCGTCCACGGGATAGGTCCGTCGAGGGCCCAGTCGACCTTCCACACCGCAGCCCCGTAGCGGTACCGCGCCAGCTGCCGCCGATAGCGCGGCGGCAGGCGGTCGCCGCCCAGATCGAGCAGTTGGCGCGGGGTCAGATCGAGCAGAACCGTCGCCGCCGGGGGAAGGTCAGCCAACGACGTCACCGGCTGGCCCAGCACGATCTCGCCACCACGCGCGGCCAACAGCGAGACCAGCGCGTCGGCGATCGCCTGGGATCCCCCTCGGGCCATGGGCCAGCCGGCGACGTGGCCAAGCAGACCGAGGAACAGCCCGAACCCGCCGGTGCCAACGGACCGCAGCGACAGCATCGAATGGGCCGCCAATCCGGCCAGCAACCCCTTGGCCTCGTCGCCGGTGAAGCGGTGGTCGCCGAGTCGGGTCGCCGGCCAGGCGCCACTCATCCCGAGCCGGGCCAAACCCGACCACACCGCCGGGGGAGGAATCGACAGCGGCGCCAGCACCGCGTCCACCAACGGCAAGCCACTGTCGGCCAACGGCGCCATCAGTCGACGGTAGGCGGCACCGTCATGGCCGAGTCCGGCGGCGGTGGCGTCGAGCGAACGCTCGAGCACCGCAGCCCGACCTCCATCGAGCGGGTGGGCCAATGGCGCGTCGGGATGAATCCACTCGAGTCCGTGTTCGGCCAAGGGCAGGTCGCGGAAAGCGGGCGACGCGACGGCCATCGGGTGGATGGCCGAGCACACATCGTGGATGTGACCGTCGCGGGTCAGCGCCGCCGATCGCGTGCCGCCCCCGGCGACCAAAGCCGCCTCGATGACCAGCACCTTGAGACCAGCGCCGGCCAACATGACCGCGCCCACCAGGCCGTTGGGACCAGCCCCCACCACCACCGCGTCGTACTCCGTGGCCTTCGACCGGATCATGATTCGCTCCTCTCACCAGAACGAACTGGCGGCATCAAGTCCGAGCGTCGGGTGCTCGCCGGTGATAATGGGCTGGCAGTTGCCCCACCCACGACCGCCGCCGACGGGGTCGTCGACCATGACGAACGTGTCACGGATCTGGTGCAGCTCTCGGGCCAGCGTGGGCTCGGTGCAATCGGCCAGCCGTTCGCCGTCGACCGCCAGTGGGCCCCGCCAGTCACCGTGGTGATGACCCTGCCAGCCGAAGTACTGGCCGGCACCGAGGTGGAAGCCCGTCTCGGTCGGCACGTCGAGGGTGATCGTGCGGGTCGAGCCGTCGGCCTGGGTGAAGTGGACCCGACCACCCTGCATGCGCCGGGTCAACGGGTCGTAGGTGACCTCGGGTCGAACGTCGGTGAACGGCTCGTACCGGCCGTCGGCGTGCTCGACACCGCCGGTGACCATCTTGTGCAGCAGCCCGGGTGCCTCGACCTGCACGAGATGGAAGAAGAGTCCGTAGCGAGAGCCGTCGGGCCGTTCGAGCAGCATCGGGCACCAGAACATGGTGAAGTCGAGCCCGTCGAGCATGTCGATCGGTTCGATGTCGATCGGCGGTTGCCCGACGTCGTAGCGCACCCCCCACGAATGGTCACGGGTCGACAGCCAGGTGTCGGGTGTGATTCCGGTGCGTTCGCCGTCGATCTCGACCCAGCCCGACGCCAGCCCGATCTGGTGGTAGCGCACCAGCTCGGCCGAGATGCGATAGCCCGACGGCGAGAACTGGTGGGTGCGATCCTCGGTGATCGGCGGCAGGGCCGACTCGAAAATCCAGTCGAAAGCGATGGGCTGCGTCTCGTTGGCATCGAGGGCAAACCGCACCGTTTGGAACGGCTCGATCACCTCGTAACGCACCGGTCCGATCGTGGTCGTCAGCGGGTCGGGGGCCAGCCGCCGACTGGCTCGCACGGTGATCTGCTCGATGCCACGAGATACCCCCCCGTAGCCGTCCATCACGTTGCGGTTGGTGTACTTGCCCAGTCCGAACCCGAGCTGCAGGCTGCCGTCGCGCGCCGCCGCCATGGCGCACACCTTCTCGGTCCACGACGGATCGCTGCTGCCAACCATCGCGAACGTCTCGGTGATCTGATGGGTGAACGTCTCGTCGGCGGCGACGAGTCCCCCGACCGAATTGTTCATGCGGCTGAGGTGCTCAGGACGCCGGGTTCGTGTCGAGCCGAGGCTGCGGCAGGGCGGCACGCGAGCCGCTCCAGCCGTTCCAAAAGGTCAGCTGCTCGGCCGGCAGGCGCTGGGCCGGTTTGAAATCGTCACCGGTGTAGTAGGCGATCGGGAAGAGCCCGGCTTGGGTGATGTGCTCGGGGATGTCCAGCTCCTCGCGAGCCTCGTCCTCGAACATCAGGTGCAGCGTGGTCCAGGCCGAACCAAGTCCGCGGGCGCGCGCCGCCAGCATGAACGACCACGCCGCCGGCAGGATCGATCCGTAGACCGAGGCCTGGGCCAGCAGTCCGGCTTCCTCGACGCGACCCTCGATGCACGGGATCAACAGGGCGGGCGCCTCGTGCATGTGCGCAGCCAGATAGGTCGCCGAATCGACGACCTGATCACGCGAGCCGGCCCGGGGGTCACCGGCTTCGTACTCGGGCGGCGGCATCTGGGCGTACAGGGCGAAGGCCTTGGCGTAGAGATCGGCGATGGCCTGCTTCTTGTCGGCATCGGTGATGACGACGAACGACCAGCCCTGCATGTTCGATCCAGTCGGGGCCTGCAGGGCGACTTCGATGCACTCGAGGATCAGCTCGTCGGCCACCGGCCGGGTGAAGTCGAGGCGTTTGCGCACCGAGCGGGTGGTCGAGAGCAGATGGTCAGCGGCAGCGAGATCGATCATGTTCGCAGTCGAGCAGCGATCCCGGCCCGCCGCAAGCGCTGCGCCCTATTCGTTCGACTTCGGGTCAGCGAGGCTGGATCGTGCCGGTGGTCGGCGGCATGGCGTCGATGCCTTGAGCCGGACACGCCCAGGCGGCGTTCGGGTCGGCGTCGGCGGGCGGGCAAGGCTTGGTCGAGCCCGGGATCGTCTCGACCGTGGGCGGGCTACCCGGACTGCTTCCCGGGCCACCCGAGGCCGGTGGGATCGCCGTGTCCTTCGGGCCCGGCGGCGCGACGAACGACTCGTCGACCCCCAACACCAACCAGCGACCGGTCGCGTCACCCGCGCTGCGCAACTCATACGCCGGCACCAGCCAGGTCGTGCCGTCCTCGCCGGGCCGAGCGACCAGCACCACCGTCGACGAGCTGATGGTCACCGTTCGGTGGATCGGATCGGGCGTCGGCACCGCCTCGGGCACATAGGTCGGGCCGGGACCCGGACCGCCCGGCTCTGCCGACACGACTGACCCACCCCCTGAACCCGAGGATGGGTCGGGCACCGTCGTCGGGGGCATCACCATGGTCGGCCCGGGGACCACCGGCGGCGGGGCGGCCGGCTCGGCGGGGCCGGCCGGCGCGATCTGGGTGTCGATGCCGTTGGCCGGCTCGGGCGGGCCCATCATCTGCGGGCCCAGCAGGTCGACGCCTCGGTTCAGGCGGTCGATAGCGACATCGATGCCGATCAGCGGATAGGTCTCGGTTTTGGTCGGTGAGCCCAGCCAACCCGAGGCGTAGTCGATAGCAGCAAGGCCACCGAACGAGATGGTGGTGTCGATGCCCAGTGTCGAAGTGCCATCGAGCACCGGCGTGGCCGTGGCCGTCGCGGTCCATGCGTCGGCGGTGGTGTGCCACTCGAGCTTCGACGGATCGAGTCCGGCGGCGCGCAGCACCCGGCGCGCCACCGCTTCAGCGGTCACCTGATCGGGTACGCCGGCGGGCGGTGCCGGTACCTCGCACGACGACGGCGGAGCCGTGGTCGACGCCGAGGGCCGCGGCATCGTCGTCCTCATCCAGG
>JAYUBX010000125.1:0-3255 GCA_043740665.1 Candidatus Neomicrothrix sp. | reverse complement strand
CGGGCCGGTGGATGGATACGCCTGGCCCGGTCCGAGTCCGGTGACAAATCCGGGCCACTCGATTCGCACCTGCTGGTGGCCCTGGCCGATGCCTGGATGCCGCCGATCTTCGGGCGCTTGACCGAGCCGCTGGGCGTGCCCACCATCGATCTCACCGTGCACCTACGCGATCCGATTCCCCCCGGCTACGACGATTGGGTGCTGGTCGACTTCCACACGTCGGTGGCCTCCGACGGATTTGTCGAGGTCGACGGCGAGCTGTGGACGCGTGACGGCCAGCTGCTGGCGCAGTCCCGTCAGCTGGCGCTGGCTCTGGTGTAGTCGCCCGTGAGCACCGCGGTGCCGGCCGCTTCGGACGCCACCTTGATCAGTGCATTTTGGGTGGACGACGCGGTGGTGAGTTCCGACTTGGTGCCCAAGGCGTAGAGCGTGACGTCGTAGGTGTGGGTCTCACCCGGTGGCGGGCACGGGGGGGCATAGGCCGCGGTGCCGGCCGACGACACCAACTCGACCGATCCCTTGGGCCGCGCACCCGGCGTGAGGCCGTGGATGGTCGGATCGATGCCGGCGACGAACCAATGCACGTAGTTGTCGGCGTCGGGATCAGTGACCGACAACGCCAGCTCGACCGTGCCGGCCGGCACGTTGGCCCAGGTGAACGGCAGGTCGGTTCCGGCTCCGTCGCACGTCGATGCCTTCGGCAGTTGCCCACCGGGGGCGAAAGCCGCCGAGGTGACGGTAAACAGGCTGCTGGTCACGAGCGTGTTGGCCCCCGCCACCGTGGAGGTCGTGCTGGCATCGGCGCGCCGGGGAGGCGAGGTCACGCCGGGTCGGGGCGACCGCATGGCCCGGCCCGAGGTGCCGCACCCGGCCGCCACGAACAGGATGGCCAGCGCGAGCATCGCGGGGGTCAGAACAGACATCGTCGGTCGAGCGCAGGCAGAGCGAGAAGCTCCCGGGAGTTGCATCATGGCGTCAGGCTAAGCTCTGGCCCACCCGAGTCCCCGGCACCGGGACGGGTATCAGGCCCAGAGGTCACGTGGACGATCGACCCCGAAATCTGCGGACGATGCTCTCGGACGCCAAGAACACGTCCGAGCTGATGGTCGACCTGGCCTACGCGTCGGTCTACTTCGGCGACCCCGACATGGCCGAAGAGGTGGGCGAGCTCGAAGAGCAGTTCAACGACCTCATCCACGACATGCGCGCGGTGTGCATCCTTGCCGTGCGGCGCCCCGACGAGGCCGAGGCCATGTCGTCGGTCCTGGGCGTGATCGGTGCCATCGAGCGCATCGCCAACGATGCGGTCGACATCGCCCGCATCGTCACCCACCGCCTCGGCATCCCCCGCGAACTGATCGCCGACCTCTCGATGGCCGAGGAGGTCTCGCACCGGGTGCTGGTGCGAGAGGGTTCGCACATGGCCCACCGGCCGCTCAGCGCCCTCGAACTGCCGGTGGCGACCGGCATGCGAGTGATGGCCGTCCGCCGCGACCGCGACTGGATCACCGACGTCGAAGGCGACGAGGTGTTGGTGCCGGGCGACGTCTTGTTTCTCGAGGGTCCGCCCGCCGGTATCGCCCGCCTGCGTGAGCTGGCGGCCGCTCCGCTCTGGAACCCGCCCCAGCCCCCCGAGGACGCCACCCTGACCGACCTCGATCGGGCCGTCGACGTACTGGTCGAGATGAAGAACGTCTCCGAGGTGGCCGTCGGCCTGGCCTATTCGGCCCTCGTGTTCCGCGACCAGGGCCTCGCCGCCGAGGTTCGTCACCTCGAGGACCGGCTCGACGAGATGAAGGATCGGCTCGAGCTGTGGGTGCTGCGGGCCGCGGCCGCCAACCTCGACCCGGGCCCGCTGCGCGGGCTGCTCCACCTGTCACAGGCCGCCGAGGACATCGGCGACGCCGCCCAGCAGATGGTGTGGATCGTCGAAGAAGGTGAGGACATCCACCCGATCCTCGGCATCGCCCTGGGTGAGTCCGACGAGGTGGTGATGCGGGTGCCGGTGGCCGCCGGTTCGCGAGCCGACCAGGCCACGTTGTCCGAGCTGCAGCTCAACATCGAGCCGGGCTACTCGGTGCTGGCGGTTCGCCGCGGTGGACGGTTCTTCTACCGACCCCGGGGCAGCATGCAGTTGCTGCCCGACGACGAACTGATCGCGGCGGGCCCCGACGAGGGTCGAGGCATGCTGGCCGAACTGCTGGGCTGGACCTACGTCGAGGATGACGAGATCGGCGAATACGTGCTCGAGCCTCGCGCTCGGGTCGCGGGACCGACCGGCCGCTGACGCCCACGCGGCGACCAAGCTGTCAGGACGAACTTCGACGATCGGCCGATAGCTTGTCGACCATGGCTGAACCGCTCTGCCTTCTCCAGGTGCACGCCCATCCCGACGACGAGTCGTCCAAGGGAGCGGGCACGGTCGCTCGCTATCAGCACGAGGGCGTTCGCAGCGTGCTGGTCTGCTGCACCGGTGGCGAGGAGGGCGACATCCTCAACCCGGCCCTCGACCTGCCCGACGTGCGTGAACGCATCGCCGACGTGCGACGCGAAGAGCTCGAGACCGCGGTCAAGGTGATCGGGTACGACTCGTTGGTCATGCTCGGCTACCGCGATTCGGGGATGGCCGACAGCGAAGCCAACGCCCGACCAGAAGCGTTCGCCAACGCTCCGCTCGACGAAGCCGTGGGTCGCCTGGTCGAGATCATCCGCCGCGAGCGGCCGCAGGTAATCGTGACCTACAGCGACGATCAGCAGGGCTACCCGCACCCCGACCACTTGATGGTGCACGACATCAGCCTGCCGGCCTTCGCCGCCGCTGGCGACCCGGATGCCTATCCCGATCGTGGCGAGCCGTGGGTCGTCTCGAAGCTCTATTACACGGTCTGGTCGCGTGCCCGCATGCTCGAGACCCACGAGAAGTTCGAGGAGCTCGGCCTCGAATCGCCGTTCACCCCCGAATGGTTCGAACGGCCGTCGCAGGACCATCGCATCACCACCCAGGTCTCGCTCGAGGGCTACGAGGATGTGCGGGTCGAAGCGCTGCTCTCCCACGCCACCCAGGTCGATCCCACATCGCCGTTCTGGTTCGGGCTGCCGCGTGACGTCTCACGGGCGATTCATCCCTTCGACGACTACGTGCTGGCCCAGAGTCGGGTCGAATCGGCCATCCCCGAGGACGATCTGTTCGCCGGCCTGCGCTAGTCAGCTGGTTCGGGGCACGACCGAGATCATCAGGGTCGGACCCGAGCCGTC
>JAYUBX010000124.1:0-17678 GCA_043740665.1 Candidatus Neomicrothrix sp. | reverse complement strand
GTCGTGGCAGGCGACGCGCTCCGCATCCGACGGCTCGACCTTGGCCTCGAACTGCTGGCCGATGAGCATCCCGGGGACGGTCCGCTCGGCGGCCTGGCCACCGGGCTACGGGCCAGCCGTGATCCGATCGCCATGGTGCTGGCCTGCGACATGCCGGCCATCGACGGCGAGTCGGTCACCCGGATCGTGGGCGCCCTGGCCGACCACCCCGCCGCACTGGTAGCGACCCCGGTGGTCGGCGACCGGCGGCAGATCCTCACTGCGGCCTATCGGGTGACCGTGCTACCCGCGCTCGACGCGGCCTTCGCCGCCGGCGAGCGGGCGCCGCGCCGGGCCCTCCAAGCCGTCAAGATCGTCGACGTCACCGGTATCGACCCCTTTCGCCTCGACGACGTCGACCGACCCCAGGACCTGTCCCGCTACGCTCAGCCGCAGCCCGCCCCTGAAGTCGCCCGAAAGGCCACACCGTGAGCGTTCCCGAGATCGACGTCGAGACCCTCGCTGGCCTCCAGACCGCCGGCGCCGTGATCATCGACGTCCGCGAGGTCGACGAATATGAGGACGGTCACGTGGCCGGGGCGGTTCTGATCCCCCTGGGCGAGGTGACCGAACGGGTCGACGAGGTGCCGACCGACGGGCGGGTATACGTGATCTGCAAGAGCGGCGGCCGCAGTGCACGGGCCACCGAATGGCTGATCACGCAAGGGCTCGACGCCACCAACGTGGCCGGGGGCACCCTGGCGTGGATCGATGCCGGACGCTCGGTCGTGCTCGGCGGCGAGCCCACTTGAGCTCGACCGACGAGCAGGTCAGCCACCGGCTGGTCGACACACCTGCGGGGCTGGCCGAGGTGATCGAGGCGCTACGGGACGAACCGGCCTACGCCGTCGACACCGAGTTCCACCGTGAGAAGACGTTCTTCCCCAAACTGGCGCTCGTGCAGATCGCCTGGAGCGACGGGCTCGCCCTGATCGATCCGCTGGCCGTCGACATCAGCGGCCTGGGCGAAATCCTCGTCGGCCCCGGTGTCGCCGTGCTGCATGCGTCCGATCAAGACCTCGAAGTGCTCGAGATCGCGTGCGGCACCGTGCCGAGCGAGTTGTTCGACACCCAGATCGCGGCGGGGTTCATCGGCATGTCGATGCCGTCGCTATCGAGCCTGTACGAGAAGATCCTGGGCATCAAGGTCGGCAAGGGTGACCGGCTGACCGACTGGCTGGCCCGACCCCTCAACGCCGCGCAGCTCACCTACGCCGCGGGCGACGTCGAGTACCTGCTCGAGGTCTACCGGCGGCTGACCGACGATCTCACCGCTCGCGGCCGACTCGATTGGGCCCTCGACGAATGTGAGGAAGCTCGTGTTCGCGAGCGGGGGCCCCGCGACCCCGACGACGCCTGGCGTCGGGTCAAGGAGATCAAGCAGCTTCGAGGTCCCGCTCGCCGAGTGGCCCAGTCACTTGCGGCGTGGCGCCAGCGCCGCGCCGCCGAGATCGACCAGCCGATCCGGTTCGTTCTGCCCGACCTGGCCATCGTCGGCATCGCCCAGCGCCAGCCCCGCACGGTGAACGACCTGCGCAAGATCCGCGGCCTCGACGATCGTCATCTGCGGGGCACGCAGGCCGAGAGCGTGCTGGCCGCCGTGCAGCACGGCCTCGATGCGCCGGCGCCCGTCGCCGACGACCACGAGCCCCGTGAGCTCGACCGCGAGCTGCGCCCGGCGGTTGCCCTCGTATCGGCCTGGGTCAGCCAGCTGGGCCGCAACCTCGAGATCGATGCCACGCTGTTGGGCACCCGAGGCGACATCGAGGCCTTGCTGCGCCGGGATGCCGGTGCCCGGCTGGCCGAAGGCTGGCGGGCCGAACTGGTCGGCGAGCCCATCCGAAAGCTGGTCGACGGCGAAGCAGCCCTCGCGTTCGACGGTGGCGGCGTCCTGGTACTCGAAGCTCGATCCCGTCAACCGCTGACCTGAACCAATCGACCGGTATCAGGTCGGACGCAGGATCACGGCCTGGTCGGGTGCCAACTGACCGCTGAACACGCCACCGTCCGATGCTGCGTGAGTCGAGACCTCGACCGATGAAGTGCCGTCGGTCCCGACCTCGATGGCCGCGTCGGTGAAGTTGATGAGCACCACTCGACGATCGTCACCCGAGCGACGCTCGTAGCCGAGCACGCCGGTCGGCAGATCGTCCAGCAGGGTGACGAGCCCCGCGTGCAGGGCTGGCGACGCCCGTCGGGCACCGAGGATGCGTCGGTAGAGATGCAGGGTCGAGTCCGGATCGTCACGTTGCGCGGTCACGTTGCGCGAGTTGGCGTCGGGTGGCCAGGGCAGCCACGGATCGGAGGTAGCCCAGCCGTGTGAAGGCGTGGCATCCCAGGGGATCGGCGCCCGGCAGCCGTCGCGTCCACCCGGGTCGACCTCTCGATCGTCCGGCACGACGGCGTCCTCGAGCCCCAGTTCCTCGCCGGCGTACAGAAACGGCGTGCCTCGCAGCGTCAACAGCATGACGGCAGCGGCCCGGGCCCGGGCCTCGGACCCGTAGCGGCTGCGCTGGCGGCGGTTGTCGTGGTTGGACAGCACCCACGTGGGCCAGGCGTCGAGCGGGTCGTGCTCGGCTGCTGCGATCTGGATCTGGCGGCGCCACTTGGCGGCGTCCCACTTGGCGAACATGGGCGGAAAATTGAAGGCCAGATGCAACTCGTCGTCTCGGCCCAGATAGGTGGCGACAGCGCCGGTGTCGAACAGGTAGACCTCGCCCACCGCCATGCGATCGTCAGGGTAGCCGTCGAGCAACTGGCGCATACGCCGCAGCAGCACGTGGGTCTCGGGTCGGTCATTGAGCGGCACGTGCGAGATGGCGGCCAGCTCGGGCGGGTCATCGGGCAGGTCGGGGTCCTTGCCGATCAGGTGGATCACGTCCATGCGAAAGCCGTCGATACCCCGATCGAGCCAGAACCGCAACACGTCGAGCATGGCCGATTCGAGCGCGGGCTCGGCCCAGTTCAGGTCGGGCTGGTCGGGCAGGAAGCAGTGCAGGTACCACTGACCGCTGGCATCGTCGTAGGTCCACGCCGGCTGGTCGCTCCACGAGCGGATCCAGTTGTTGGGCGGGCCACCGTCGGGCCGTGCATCACGCCAGACGTACCAGTTGCGGTGCTCGCTGTCGGGGGCCGAGCGGCTGTCGACGAACCACGGATGCTGGTCCGAGCTGTGGTTGGGCACCCAGTCGAGGATCACCCGCAATCCGAGCGCATGGGCATCGGCCACCAGCGCGTCGAGGCCAGCCAGATCACCGAACACAGGGTCGATGTCGCAATAGTCCGAGACGTCGTAACCGAAGTCGGCCATCGGCGACCGAAAGACGGGTGACAGCCACAGAGCGTCGACTCCCAGCCACACCAGGTGCTCGAGCTGACGGCGAACACCCTCGAGGTCGCCGACACCGTCACCATCGGTGTCAAGGAACGACCGCGGGTAGATCTGGTAGACGACAGCGTCTTTCCACCACGGGTTGGGCATCGGCCGATGGTAGGGGACTGCGCCCGGGGCGGTTACACTAACCCGGCGATACCCGGCACCTGATGGAGTTGGCCCGTGAAAAAGGGGCGACATCGGCGCTTCGAAGAAGCCCGAGCACTCAAGCATACGAACGATCTCGACATCGACGCGATCCTCGACAAGCGTGACTCAGAGCCATGTCCCGAATGTGGCTCACTTCCTGGTCACGATCACGCGTCGTGGTGCCTGCGAGAAGAGAACGAAGACGAGGGCCCATGGCCCTCGTAACCGCCTGAACCCCCGCTTCACCGTCCCCATCCCCGTTGGCGCCGGCTCCTCGTGAGCCGTCGTTCCGCGTGCCCCTTAACCCGAGAGAAGCCTCCGTGTCCACCGTCCCCACCCCGCCCGCCAAACGCGCCTCGCTGCGCAATCTGGCTCTGGTCGCCCACGTCGACCACGGCAAGACCACCCTCGTCGACGCCATGCTGCGCACGACCGGTGTGTTCAATTCGCACGAGGCGATCATCGAGCGGGTGATGGACTCGAACGACCAGGAGCGCGAGCGAGGTATCACCATCCTGGCCAAGGCGGCGTCGGTCCAGTGGGGCGATGTACGCATCAACCTGGTCGACACCCCAGGCCACGCCGACTTCGGCGGCGAGGTCGAGCGGGCCCTGGCCCTGGTCGACGGTGTGCTGCTGCTGGTCGACGCGGCCGAGGGACCCCTGCCCCAGACCCGGTACGTGCTGTCGAAGGCGCTGGCGGCCGGTCTGCCGGCCGTGGTCGTGCTGAACAAGGTCGATCGGCAGGACGCCCGCGCCGAAGAGGTGCTCGACGAGATCTACCAGCTGTTCCTCGACCTCGATGCCGACGACGAGAAGATCGAGTTCCCGGTCATCTCGGCCGTCGCCCGCGAGGGTCGGTCGATGGCCGGTGTCGGCATGCCCGCCGAGGACGCTGACCTCACCGCCCTGTTCGAAGCCATCGTCAACACCCTGCCCGAGTCGGCCGGCGACCCGGACGCCCCGCTGCAGGCCATCGTCACCAACCTCGACGCATCCGAGTACCTCGGCCGCCTGGCGGTGGGCCGGGTCATCCAGGGCACGCTGCGCCGCGGCGAACAGGTCGCCCTCTGTGAAGAAGACGAGGGCCAGAACCCGCTTCGCCGCAAGCTGGGCACCCTCATGGGATTCGAGGGCATCTCACGCGTCGACGTCGACGAGCGAGTCGCCGGCGATCTCTTCGTCATCGGCGGGTTCCCCGAGGTCGAGATCGGCGACACCATCGCCGACCCGGTCAACCCGGTCGCCCTGCCGCGACTCGAGGTCGACGAGCCCGTCCTGCGCATGACCTTCGGCGTCAACACGTCGCCGCTGGCCGGTACCGAGGGCCGCTACCTGACGTCGCGGCATCTGCGGGAGCGCCTCGACCGCGAGGTCCTGGGCAACGTCTCGATCCGCCTGGCCGAAACCGCCTCACCCGACATCATCGAGGTCGCCGGCCGCGGCGAGCTGCAGCTGTCGGTGCTGATCGAGGGCATGCGGCGCGAGGGCTACGAGATGCAGGTCAGTCGGCCCGAGGTCATCGTGCGCGAGATCAACGGCAAGCGCCACGAGCCCCTCGAACGGGCCGTCATCGACGTGCCCGACGAGCACGTCGGCGCCGTCACCCAGGCGCTCGCCCCCCGCAAGGGCAAGGTCACCGATCTGCGGCCCGGCGACACCGGCCGCACCATCGTTAGCATCGAAGCTCCGAGCCGGGGCCTGATCGGGTTCCGCTCGGGACTGCTGACCACCACGCGTGGCACGGCGCTGATGCACCAGCATCATGCCGGCTGGATCCCGTGGGTCGGCGACCTGCCCACCCGCAAGGGCGGCGCCATGCTGGCCGACCGCACCGGCAAGACCACCGGCTTCGCCCTCGACAACCTGCAGCTGCGCGGCGAATTGTTCGTCGGCCCGGGCGAGGCGGTCTACGAAGGCATGATCATCGGCGAGAACGCCCGCTCCGACGATATGAACGTCAACGCGGTCCGTGAGAAGCAGAAGACCAACATCCGCACCCACGCAGCCGACGAGGCCATCAAGCTGACCCCGCCCCGTGAGGTCACGCTCGAGACGGCGATCGAGTTCATCGCCGACGACGAGCTGGTCGAGGTCACCCCAACGTCGCTGCGCTTGCGTAAGCGCATCCTCAAGGAACAGGATCGGCGCCGCACCAACCGCTGACCTTTACCCTCACCCGCCTCCACCGGCAACCTTCCCCGTTTCTGCGCACCAGGGCGCGCAAACACGGGGAAGGTTGGGGTGGAGGTCAGGTCGAGGTTGGGAGGGTGGGATCAGGCGGTGGCCAGCTCGATGGCCCGATCGACGGCGCGGTCAAGATCGGCCTCGGTCATGACCACCATGGTGCGACGACCGCCGCTGCGCGCCGCCAAGTTGGCGTCGGCTCGGCGACGATGAGGGTCATGCAGCCGTTCAGGCACGTCCACCAGTACCTGCCCGATGACGATGCCCGACAGGTGTACCCGATCGCCCAATCGATGTCCGTGGTAATACTGCACCGGTCCCGAGAACAGCGCGCCGCGCTCGACCCGGAATGGCGGCAACCGGGTGTCGCCGTGACGTTCGAGCCGGGCCATCAGCCCGACCAGCACCGCATGCTGGGCACGGGTCCGCTCGTCGCACCAGCCCCGCACCGTGTCGACCGACATCGGGTTGGCGGCTCGCTCGAGCATCAGCAAGGCGGGCTCGTAGGACTTGCGGTGCTTGCCTGATCGCGTGCGCTTCATCGCCCTCGGCTTCGGCCGTTCACGCGTGACACTGGACAACGACGGATGCTCGAGGAATCGAGCGGCATCATTGCCGTTGCGACGGGCAGCCCGGACGATGGGGTCGTCCAACGCGTGCTCGTTGTCCTGCTCGGCCAGATGAGCGGCGTCACGGATGCTGACCAGGGCCGCCACCAGGACGCGGTTCTCGTCGATGTCATAGGCGCGGGACGGCGTCTGGCAGATGAAGAGGCCCTCGTCGCCGAAGCTCGACGCCCGGGCCGACATGGTCTCGCTCCACATCACCGGACCGCGGAGGGCCCCGGTGCAGCGTTCGGTCTGCGAGTGCAGGGACGTGGCCAGCGAGCGCAAGGTGGACGGCATGGCCGCCAGCAGAACGTCGGCCTGGCTCGATGTGGCGATCTCGGTGCCGACCATGCGGCCCACCTCACGGATCGGCAAGCCGGTCAGGGCCGCCACCGTGCGGGCCACGTCGAACGGGCGCGACAGCCGATTCCAGATCTCCACGAGAGGATCGACCCCGCCGACGGCGGTGGGCGACCCGGACTGATCGACGACGGTCACGTTGGCGTCGGTCGACTCAGACGGCCAGCTCGACGCCGAGCACCTCAGAGATGGTGCGCTGGGCCTCGGCCTGTTCGGGAGGATCGAGCAATTGGGCCACCGTGCGGTAGAGCGTCGTCGCCCGACGATCCTCCATACCCTCGAACTGGGGCAGGAAATAGGCGTAGAAGACCTCGTAGATCAGCCGTGACTCGGTCGGACCGTCCTTGGCCCGGCGGGCGGCGTATTTGGCCGCATCGATGTAGACGGCCGGGCCGAGGTTGGTGAACTTCCGCAGCGGCAGCAGCTTGGCGACGATCTCGCCCGGACCCTCGAGCAGCTTCTCGTAGGCCGCCTCGCTGGGAGTACCCACCTCGATGAAGGCGAACCGCCGCATGAGGGCATAGGACATGTCGAACAGCAGATTCTTGTCGAACACGTTCATGGTGGCGATGATGCGCCAGTTGGCCGGCACCCGGATCACGTCGGTCTTCTCGGGCGGCTCGACACCGCTGGGCACGATCGACAGCGGATCGGGCTGGCCCTTGCGCTTGAACGGCAACACGACGGCCGAGCCGGACAGCACGGTGAACAGCTGACCGAAGGCCCGGTCGAAGTTCGACCGGTTGAGTTCGTCGATCACGAGCCAGCGGCCGCTCTCGATGGCGTCGATGAACAAACCGGGTCGGTAGATCAGGCCTTCGGGTGTCGGCTGCAGGCCGCCGATGGTCTCGAACGTGGTCCATTCGGACGTCGCCGTCGTGGGCAGGTACCCGGTACAGAACATGGCCTGTCGGGCCACGTCAGCCGCCAGGTAGGCCAGGGTGGTCTTCCCCGTACCCGGCGGACCGGTCAGGATAACGTGTTTGCCCGAGTCGATCGCGGCGACCAATTGGTCGATCACGTAGTCGGGAAACATCATCCCTTCTTCGAGGGCAGCCTTCTCGAGCTCTTCCGCATTGAACGCGCGCATTGTCGATCCTGTCGGCGGCTCAGGGCCGCTTCTTGAGGGCTGGATGAGGAAGAACCTGTTCGGAGGCCCGCCGTTCGACCTGCGCGACGAAGCTCAGGAGGGCCGATTCGCCCACCATCGCCACGATTTCGTCGTGCAATTCTTCGTACACCGGCCGGTGCCCGATGAAGGCGGCGTCGTCGTCGGTGCACCACCAGTGGAAGTCGGCGCCGCCCTCACCCCAGTCGCGTCGCTTCCATTCGCGCAGCACGTTGGTGGTGTGCTCGTTCTCGTCGACCTTCTGTTCGAGCCGCAGCGGAAGCTGCCAACAGACGTCGGGCTTCCAGTCCATGAACCGCTCGCCCCGGGTGACGGCGGCCTGATGCAGCGCACAGCCGGGCCCGCTGGCGAAACCGGGTCGATTCAGGAAGATGCAGGCGTCGTCGTGCAGCCGGGTGGCCCACGCGCCCTCGTCGTTCTTGTGAATCGGACCGCCAGCCGCGTCGGACTCGGCACGGAACTGCCACTCGTCGGGGCCGAGGGTGTCGGCCAACCGGGCCACCCGCTGGCGATCGTCCTTGTCGGTAAAATGGGCGCCGTAGCTGCAACAGCCCTGTTCGAGCTCGGGAACGGGGCCGGTGAGGACACCGGGGCAACCCTGGCCGAAGATGCAGGTCCAGTTGCTGGCGAGGAAGGTCACGTCGAACTGATAGGTCTCGCCGTCGAGATCGAACGACAGCCATTCGTGCAGGTCGTCGGGAGTGGTCATGGCTCCAACGGGGGATCGGGCCGGGCCGGAGTGCGCTCGGACGGGTGAGCGTAGTCGTGACCATGAGGCTTGGTGGCGGCTCGGGGGTGCGCTAGGAAGAGGACATGGCAGGAGAGTTCGACGACATCCGGGGCCGACTCGAGGGGATCAGCGAGGAGCTAGCTGACCTCTCGATGGCCCGACTGCGCGATTCGATCGATGCCGGCGGCCACGAGCTGCCAGTCGACGAGCGCCGCATCGCCCGTGCTCGGCGGGCCGTCGAGCGCGCCGTCGGGATCCTCCGCGAGCCCGACGACTCAGATTTCGACTGAGCTCAGCCGACGGCGACGGGCTCGGCTTCGCCGACTCGGCCGTACAGCGTGGTGCGCTGGGCCAGGGTGCGGCCCAGCGGCTCGACCAGCTGGCGGAAATCGGCCTCTTCGAGCCCCTGACCGTGCGACGCGCCTGCCGCCCGAGAGATGTTCTCGTCCATCAGCGTGCCGCCCAGATCGTTGACCCCCGCCTGCAGCAGCTGCTGCACACCGGCGTGGCCCATCTTCACCCACGAGACCTGGATGTTGTCGATCCAGCCCTGGTAGGCGAGGCGGGCGATCGAGTGCATCAGGACCGTCTCGCGGAAGGTGGGGCCCCGGCGTGACTTGTGCTGCAGGTAGATCGGCGCGGCCATGTGCACGAACGGCAGTGGCACGAACTCGGTGAAGCCGCCGGTCTCCTTCTGCAGCGCCCGGGTGCGCACCATGTGGCGGGCCCAGTGCACCGGATTCTCGATGGCGCCGAACATGATGGTGATGTTCGAGTTGAGCCCGACCGAGTGGGCGGCGCGGTGGGCCTCGAGCCACTCCTCGGTGTTGATCTTGTCAGGGCAGAGCGTCGCCCGGATCTCGTCGTCGAGGATCTCGGCGGCAGTTCCGGGCAGGGTCCGCAGGCCGGCGTCACGCAGCCGCTCGAGGTAGCGGGTGAGCGGCTCGCCGAGCCGCTTGGCCCCTTCGGTGACCTCGAGAGCAGTGAAGCCATGGACGTGGATGTCGGGGGCAGCTTCCTTCACGGCCCGGGTGACGTCGATGTAGTAGTCGCCGTCGAAGCTCGGATGGATGCCACCCTGCAGGCAGACCTCGGTGGCGCCCAGATCCCAGGCCTCCCGCACGCGTTCGGCGATGTCGTCGAGCGTCAGCAGGTAGGGGGTGCCGCGCAGGTTGAGCGAGAGCGGCCCCTTCGAGAAGCCACAGAACTTGCACTTGAACGTGCAGACATTGGTGTAGTTGATGTTGCGGTTGTGGACGAAGGTGACCGTGTCGCCCACGGTGCGCCGACGGAGGTCGTCGGCCAGTTCGGCGACGGCGACGACCTCGGGACCGCGAGCCGAGAACAGGGTGACGATCTCGTCGATGCCGAGCTCGTGGCCCATGCGCGAGCCGTCGAGCACGTCGGCCACGGCGCCACCGGCTCGACCCCGACCGGGCACCAGCGCGGCCGGCTCGACCGAGGCGCCGGAGTACCACGCCGTGCTGCGGGCTCCGATGTGCAGCACCTCGATCCCCTCGTCGACCTGCTCGCGACTGGCCGGCTTGATGCGTTGGACGAACACCGCACCGGGGTCGTCGCGGCCGAGACCCTCGGCGTCGGCCCGATCCATGACCGCGAACTGCAGGGTCGGGTCGATCCACCGTTCGGGGGCCAGCACGTACTCGGGGTAGATCGTCAGCCGCGGAGCCAGGACGTGACCCTTCGACTCGGTGACCTCGCGCAGGCGGTCGAGGTCAGGCCAAGGCCGCTCGGGGTTGACGTGATCGGCGGTGATGGGCGACACCCCGCCCCAGTCGTCGATGCCGGCGTCGAGCAGCCCACCGAAGTCGTCGGACAGGTTCGGCGGGGCCTGCAGGTGCACCTCGGGCGGCAGGATCAGCCGCGCCAGTGCGATGGCGTCGAGAAACTCGTCGGTCGGGCAGGGCTGGGCCCGGAACATGGTGGTGCCGTCCTTCGGCAGGAAGTTCTGCACGATGACTTCTTGCACGTGGCCCCAGCGGTGGTGCGAAGCGGCGATGGCTTCGAGGGCGGCGATCCGATCGGCTCGGCTCTCACCGATGCCGACGAGGATGCCGGTGGTGAACGGGATGGCCAGCTCGCCGGCCGCCTCGAGCGTCGCGAGACGCCGCTGGGGCGTCTTGTCGGGCGAACCCCGGTGCGCTTCGAGATCGGGATTCACCGATTCGAGCATCATCCCCTGCGACGGCGACACCAGGCGCAGCGCGGCCAATTCGTCGGCGAACAGCGCGCCGGCGTTGGCGTGGGGCAGCAGGCCGACCTCGTCGAGCACCAGTTGGGCCATCGCCACCAGGTAGTCGATGGTGGTGGCGTAGCCGTGGGCGGCCAGCCAGTCGGCCGCGGCGGGATAGCGCAGCTCGGGACGCTCGCCCAGGGTGAACAGCGCCTCGTGGCATCCGGCTTTGGCACCGGCACGGGCGATGGCCAGGACGGCATCGGCGTCGAGATACGGGTGGTCGAGGCGAGCCGGCGGCTGGGCGAAGGTGCAGTAGCCGCACTTGTCGCGGCACAACATGGTCAGGGGGATGAACACCTTGGGCGAATAGGTGACCCGGGTGCCGTGGTGAAGATCGCGCACGGCGCGAGCCCGATCCATCAGCTCCGCGAGGGGAGCCTCGAACTGGTCCCCGTACCGGTCCTGGCTCAGATCCTCGATCATGTCGCGAACCCTATCGGTGGATCGAGGCTTAGTCGCCGACGAGATCGCCGGCGGCCGCCGGATCGGCCAACCAGATCACCTGGTCGGCGCGTACGTGCGCGGCCGGCACGTCGTCGCCACCGAACACCCGGGCCAAGGCCTCACGCTTGCCGGCGCCAGCCACGGTGACCAGGACCAGATGAGCTCGGGCGATGCCGGCGTAGGTCAGTGTCATCCGGGGGTGCGGATTGTGGGCCAACGGATCGTCGTTGAGCACGACGAGGCGGCCGGGGTCGGCGGTGAGCGCCGTCGAGTCCGGAAAGAGCGATGCGGTGTGGCCGTCGGGGCCCAGCCCCAGATGGACCACGTCGAACCGGCCCAGCTCGCCGATCCGCAACTGGTACGGATCCGCTCCTTCGTCGCACCGCATCGGATAGGTCGCGTTGGCGACACCGACCCGATCGAGCAGCGCCTCGCGGGCCAGCCGATAGTTCGACGCGGGGTCGTCGAGCGGCACACACCGTTCGTCGCCCCAATAGAAGTCGACCTTCCACCAATCGATCTGGGTGCCGGCGTCGTCGGCCAGTCTCTCGTAGCACTGCCGGGCGGTGTCGCCCCCAGACAGGGCCATCGAGAAACCGTCCGCCGGCCGGCTGTGGAACGCCTCGATGACGCGCTCGGCAAACTCGGCGGCCACGTCGTCGACCACGATCAACGAACCGTTCGGTGATCCGTTCATGTCTCCGCCCGCCTGAGCTCGGTCCGAGTCCGTCAAGCGCCGAACGTCTCGGCCTTGGTCGCCAGAACATCGATCAGCTCGTCGAAGGACTTGCTGAAGGCCGCGACCCCTTCGTCCTCGAGCGTCCGAGTGGCGTCGGCCAGGTCGACCCCAACGGCCGCGAGACCGTCGATCACGGCCTGGGCGGCGGCAACGTCGACGTCGATGGTCCGAGCGACGGTGCCATGGTCGTCGAACGCATCGAGGGTCGCGTCGGGGATGGTGTTGACCGTGTCCGGACCGATCAGGGCGTCGATGTACAGCGTGTCGGGGTAGGCCGCGTTCTTGGTCGACGTCGACGCCCAGAGCGGTCGCTGCTTGCGAGCACCTCGGGCGGCCAACGCCTCCCAACGGGGGCCGCTGAACCGCTCGACGAACAGCTGGTAGGCCAGCTTGGCGTTGGCCACCGCGGTCTGCCCGCGCAGGGCCAGCGCCGCGTCGGTGCCGACCGTGTCGAGCCGCCGATCGACTTCGGTATCGACCCGGCTGATGAAGAACGACGCGACCGACGAGATCGACGAGAGATCGCCCTCGGCCGCCTCGAGCCCCGACAGGTAGGCCTCGATGACCTCGCCGTACCGTTCGAGCGAGAACAGCAAGGTGACGTTGATGCTGCGGCTCTCGCTGATCATCTGCCGGATCGCCGGCAGACCCTCGGCTGTGCCGGGGATCTTCACGTAGAGGTTGGGCTGGTCGATGATGGTGCTCAGATGGCGTGCGGCGGCGATGGTGCCGTCGGTGTCACGAGCGAGTGAAGGCGCCACCTCGACCGAGACGTAGCCGTCCTCGCCATTGCTCGCGTCGAACACCGGCCGGAGGATGCGCAGGGCATCGCGGATGTCGGCGGTGACGAGATCCCAGTAGCTGTCGATGATCGACGTGCCGTCACCGACGAGCGTTCGCAGCTGCCCGTCGTAGGCATCGCCGCTCTCCATCGCCTTCTGGAAGATCGACGGGTTCGACGTGATGCCGCGCACGCCCCGCTCGACCCAGCGTTCGAGCTCGCCACTCGTGATCCAACCTCGCTTCAGGTTGTCGAGCCACGGGCTCTGATCTTGCTGGGCGTGCAGGTCCTGAAGTCGGGTCACCGGCGTAGGCCTCTCGGGGTGGGCGATCGACCCCCGGGGTGGGGCGATCGGATTTGGTCAAGTGTGCCCTGCGGGGGCGAGCCCTGCTCACCGACGCGCTCGACCGCGACGTCAGCGCGCCAGCAGCGCCGTGGCCCGGGCCGCCACGTTGGCGGCGGTGAACCCGAACTGCTCGAGGACGAGCTCGCCGGGAGCACTGGCTCCGAAGTGGTCGATGCCGAGCGAGTCGTCAGCGAACTGGGCCCAGCCGAAGGTGACGCCGGCCTCGACCGACAGCGTGGGGACCCCGGACGGCAGAACCGACGTGCGGTAGTCGTCGGACTGCAGTCCGAAGCGCTCCCAGCACGGCAGCGAGACAACCCGAGCCTGAACACCCGCGGCCACCAGCAGTTCGGCGGCTTCGACGCAGACCCAGACCTCGCTACCCGTCGAGACCAGGACGACCTCGGGGGATCGGTCGGTGTCGCGGAGCACGTAGCCCCCCTTGGCCACCCGGTCGCCGCCGGCGGTGCCATCGAGCACCGGCAGGTTCTGGCGGCTCAGGATCAGGGCGGTCGGTCCGTCGTGCTCGACGGCCAGCTTCCAGGCCTCGGCGGTCTCGTTGGCATCAGCCGGTCGGATCACGACCAGATTGGGGATCGCCCGCAACGAGGCGATCTGTTCGATGGGCTGATGGGTCGGGCCGTCCTCGCCCACACCGACTGAGTCGTGAGTCCACGAATAGATGACCTTGGCTTCGGAGATGGCGGCGAGGCGCACCGCGCCACGCATGTAGTCGCTGAAGACGAGGAAGGTGCCGCCCACGGGCAGGGTGCCCCCGTGCAGCGCCATGCCGTTCATGACCGCACCCATGGCGTGCTCGCGGATGCCGTAATGGATCTGCCGACCGCCGGGAGACGCGGCGGCCTGGATGGTGGCCCCACTCAGAGCGGTACCGGTGTTGCCGGTCAGGTCGGCCGCGCCGGGCAACAGCGACGGAATCACCTCGGCCAGCGCATTGAGGCACTGACCGCTGGCGACGCGGGTGGCGATTGAGGCACCCGTCTCGAAGGTGGGCAGGGCCGCGGCCCAGCCAGCGAGTCCCGAGCCGGTGAGCCCGGCATCGAACGCGGCCCGGTCTCCGTCCCAAACCGACAGTCGGTCCTGCCATGCGGTTCGGATCGAGCGGCCCCGGCGACCCGCTTCGCGATAGAACTCGAGCACGTCGTCAGGCACCCAGAACGGCTCGTCGGGGATGCCCATGACCGCTTTGGTCGCGATGATCTCGGCGTCCTTGAGGGCGTAGCCGTGGGTGGCGGGATCGTCGGTGTGGTCAGGGGACGGGGCGGCGATGTGGCTGCGCAGCACCACGAGCGAAGGCTTGTCGTCGACGGCCATGGCCCGTCGTACGCTGGCTTCGAGCGCATCGAGATCGTCGGCGATCTCACCGACGTACTCGACATGCCAGCCGTAGGCCTCGAAGCGTTCGACCGCGTTGTCGTTCAGGGCCAGCTCGGTCGGGCCATCGATGGTGATGTGGTTGTCGTCGTAGACGTAGACCAGGCGGCCGAGCTCGAGATGGCCGGCCAGCGAGGCCGCCTCGTGACTGATGCCTTCTTCGAGGCAGCCGTCGCCACAGACGACGAAGGTGTGGTGGTCAACGACCTCGGGGCTGAACTGGCTGCGCAGCCAACGTTCGGCCAGCCCCATGCCCACCCCGTTGGCGAAGCCTTGACCGAGCGGCCCGGTGGTGACCTCGACGCCCGCGGTGTGGTGCACCTCGGGATGGCCCGGGGTCTTGCTGCCCCACTGACGGAACTGCTTGATGTCGTCGAGCGTGAGGCCATACCCGGTCAGATACAGCATCGAATAGAGCAGGATCGAGGCGTGGCCGTTGGAGAGCACGAATCGATCACGATCGGGCCAATCCGGCGTCTCGGCGTCGTAGTCCATCACCCGACTGAAGAGCACGTGGGCCAGCGGCGCCAGTGCCATCGCCGTGCCCTGATGACCAGAACGCGCCGCGTTGGGGGCGTCCATGGCCAGGCCGCGGATGACATCGATGCCGCGCTGCTCGAGCTCGGGGTTGGTCACGGGTTCCTCTTCCTCGACGGGTTCCTCGACGGCCTGCGATCGCCGTCACCCTACCCAATGGCTCCGGACGCGATCTCAGGCCGATGGATCGGAGAACAGGGCGATCGATGCGGTGAACCCGTGGGCGAAGGCCCGCCCACCGACCGGCCCGACCTCACCCGCGCAGAACATGCCCGCAACGGCGGATCCGACCACGTCGGCCACCAGCGATGCGTCGTGGTCCGGCTCACCGAACAGGCGAACGCCGCGCCCGTTGCACGTGAACACGAGGGCGCCGTCGGCGGCTGAGCCCGCCAGCAGATGACGGAGGTCCTCGTCGGCCGAATCGGCGTCGCGCACCTGGAACTGCACCGTCGCCCCGACCTCGATCTCGTCCCCGATGGCGATGGCCCCGGTGACGGGGTCACCCCCACGCACGTTGCGGATCAGGAAGTCACCCCGCCCGGCGTCGAGCTGATGCTCGTCGATCAGCCGGCCGACGTGCAGGCCACGAGCCGCCAAGGTGCGATCGTCGACGCTGAGCCCGGCGACGACCTGGCGAAGCTTGTCGAGCGCCGGGGTTCCGGCGATCTCGTAGAGCATCGAGCGCTCGGCACGGGTCACCGTGAACGGGTCGCCCACCGGACGGCACCCCTGCGACACGATCGTCGAGACCGGCCACTCGGGACCGAGGAGCGCCCCGATGGCCCCGTCGGTGTGGACGGCGTCGTCGAGGGCCAGGCGATTGGCTCCCGGGGCCATGACCGCCGAGGCGACACCACCGACGACTCGGAGGTCGGGCAGCTCACGAGCCAGGCCGTCGAGAAAGGGATCCAGCGGAAACGACGCCGGATCGGCCACCAGTAGCAGCGTCGAGCCGGGTCGGGCGGCCGATTCGGGAAGGCCCAAGAACTCGCCCGGATCGGTGCCGACTCGGGCCTGAATGCGAACTGGCTCGACCGGGCCCACGCGAGCGGCCCAACCGCTCACCGCGGCCTGCGCCTCGACCTCCCGTCCGCCGCCCATCACCGACACCGCGGTGACACCCAGCAAGGTGCGGGGCGCCACCGTGGTCCGCACCGCGGCGGCGATGTCGTCGAGGGCACCCAGGTGGGCTCCCGTCACGAAGATCAGGGCCAGATCCGGCTCGGGGCCGAGCGCCTCGAGCAGGCTGCCGATCACCTCGCCGGTGGCGTGGGTGGCCAGCGGATGCTCCGAGATGGCGGCAGCGAACGGCATCGGATCAGTCGGCAGTCGGCCGTGACGGTCGGGTCAGCCGACCGGAGGCAAGAGGGTGTACGGCACCGTCATGATCGGGCCGAGATCGATGCGACATTGGGCCTCGACGGTGCCGTAGGCGGGAAACTCGAGCTCGGCCCGCACCAGGCGGTAGTTGAACTTGCCCGGCTCGACCTGCAACGGCTGCACGTTCCGGGCGATCTGCTCGCCATCACGGTGATAGGTGACCTCGAGGGCGCCGGTGCCAGCGTCGTCGGGCGCGCACCGGACGATCACCACCAGGTGCGGCTCGATCGTGCAGGGGACCGGCTCGGTGGCGGCCGCCGAGAACTGCACGCCGATCAGGTCGATGCGGGTCGACGGGCCCGGAACCGGACGCAGATCGATCGTGTCGATGAACAGGGCGGCGACGATCTCCATGGAGTCGGACCCTAGCGTCGGCCCGTCGCCCCCGGCGCACCAGTACCCTGACGCCGTGAACAGCGGCGAGGGGACGACAACACCGCCGACAACGCGCGAGGCGATCCTGCTCGAAGCCCGTCATCGATTCGCCGCCCAGGGCTACGACGGCACGTCGCTCAACGACATCGCCGAGGCCGTGGGCATCCGTCGTTCGAGCGTGCTGCACCACTTCCCCTCGAAGGAAGCGATCTACCAAGAGGTCTTCGCCACCGCGCTGATCGAGTGGGAGGGCCGCATCGAGTTCGCCACCGCCGGTGACCACACTGGCGAAGGGTGGAGCCAAGTCGACCGGGTGATCACCGCCGGCTTCGGGTTCTTCAAGGAGAACCCCGATTTCGTGCGCATCGTCCGCCGTGAGGCGCTCGACACCAACAGCCGGCTCGGCGTCGATCTCGGTGTCGCCTTGCGTCCGGGCTTCCAGCGGGCCGTCGAGTTCTTCGAACGCGAGATGGGCGCCGGCAACTTCCGCAAGTTCGATCCCGAGCAACTGCTGCTCACCGGCTACGGCGCCTTGTTGAGCTACTTCAGCGACCTGCCCTTCATCGAAGGACTGCTCGACGCTGACCCGTTGGCCGACACCCTGCTCGAAGCCCGCCTCGAACACATCCGCGATTTCTTCCGCGCCGCCCTCGAGCCGTAGCTACTGGATTGCTAGGCGGCTGGGCCGTCGGCGGCGGACCGCCAGTCGCGCTCTGGGGGAGCACGACCTGGACGACGTCGTCGCCATCGGTCGAGGCGGTGAACTCGCCCAGCTCGACGAGCAGAACGCCGCGGCCGCCATCGTCATTCGTCGAATCGGGGGCGGAACGGAACCGACTGCCCCAT